>CAVFEX010000009.1:10626-12262 GCA_963621495.1 bacterium | reverse complement strand
AAGTTATATGCGCGCTGTTGTCCTAAACAACGGCGGTAGTTACGTAGCAACCGAGGCTCAAGCTCAAGGCGCAGACATCGACCTAACCTTCGCTTACAAACAATCCTCTAATAAATTCGCCCTCTACACAATGTCTACTCTCGGCCTTACAGACTACATAGCCACTCCAAACCAAATGTCCTGGATGATCAACCGCCAAGATCCATCCAAGCGAAATGCTTCGGGTTACTGGTGCAGCAATGAGTCTCTAACCTCAACTAACACATATGGCTATTCCGCGACAGCGACATCAAATGTTTCAGACGGCTGGTACACATATAATAGTGTAACTTATTGTTACGAAGAAAAAGAAAATTATGACGCATGGGGGAGTGATACGTTGTGGCTCCCTAGTATGGCTGAAACTGGGTACAACAACACTCATCCAGGATTATGGTCCACAAATACTGTGGAGCGCTCGGCGAGCGGTAATTCTTGGTCCCGGTCCGCGTATACAGATTATTACTATTATGCTGCAGCTTCAAGCTATGAACTGAATTCGGCCGGCTCATCCATCACTAGCGGGTGGGTCCATAATAGTTGCGCCGTTCGGCCCGCGCTTAATTTGAATCTTACTAAGATTATGAATCCAGGTACAGGCATTGCTATAACTCTAAATAACGCTGGCGGGACAGGCGGAGTGGGTAGCATAACTGTTAACGAGGGAGATAACTTGCCAACCCTATCCGCTTTGCCAACCAAAACGGACTACCCATTCGGCGGATATTATACAGGCACCAACGGCACAGGCACAAAAATCTACAATGCAGACGGTTCGCCAGCGATAAGCACATTAACATTTACTGAGGATACGACGCTGTATGCATATTGGGTTCGCAAATTTAACACGAGCGCATCAACCTCGGGGGTAACGGCTACATTTACAACCAAAGTCGCCTACAACGGCAATACTGAAAATGCAAAGTTAATCATCACGCCCGCGACGGGCTATATAATAACTGCGTTGTCCTTTGATGATACAAACTGGTTCACAATCGACTATTATCAAGGAGTGATGTACGACACTGGGGTCGCGCTCTCCGCCGTGTACAGCGCCACCACAAAAAGCAACATAATCGCGATAGATTTTTATACGCTACTATACGACTACTCTAACCCGAGCGAAATACCAGTCTACTTGCGTCTAGCGAATCAGTCCGCCTACGCTTCACTAAAAACGCCGCCGAGCGGGGGAATCAGCGGTTTTGCCGTGTCCGCAACATACGGAGGTACGGCGACTTTGTTGGGGGTGGACCTTGACTCGCTAGAGGAAGACGACACTATTACAGTGTCCGCAAATCTTATGCTCCAGGGCTACAAATTCGTAGGCTGGAAAAACTCCTCAGACGAGATAATTAGCACCAGACAATCTGAGCGTTTTCTCAAGTCTGAGGTTATGGACTCGGTCATCACTGCTGTGTTTGAGCCGATTGACGGGAGTGGGAGTAACGGTCAGACTGACAATAGCTAGAAATCTGGAAATATAACAGCAACTAAAATACATCTAGCAATAAAAAAACTAGTAAAAAATTAAAACAGACTAATACCCCCCCCAACAACTAAAAAACTAAAATAAAACCCCAAAAAACAATAAAGG
>CAVFEX010000009.1:0-10616 GCA_963621495.1 bacterium | reverse complement strand
CCCGCCTTTATTGTTTTGGTGCTAAAAGTGTAGAGGGCATTATTCAATATAAAAAGCAACACATCTTCAACTAGCAGATTTATGAATTTAAATTTAGTAGTCCGATTTTTCGAGTAGTCCGATTTTCTATTCCATATACACGGGCGGGATAAGTGTATAAAAAAGTTGTCCATTGAATAAATACATAAAAATAGTGTGTTGTGGCACAATAAAAGTATGAAAAAGCAGACATTTTTATCTGGAGTGTTGATATTGTTTGTGGCGGGAGTGATAGCCAAAATTTTGGGCGCTGTGTATCGCATTCCGCTCACGTGGTTATTGGGCGCAAAGGGGCTAGGAATGTACCAGTTAGTTTACCCGCTTTTTTCGCTAATTCTGGTTCTCTCGAGCGCGGGAATGCCGACTGCTATCAGCAAGGTTACAGCGGAGTTTGTAAAAATAGGGGACAAACTCTCTGCGCGGGCAACACTCAAAATTAGTCTGCAACTCTTGCTCGCAATCAGCGGGGCGTTTGCGATAATATTGTCTGTCGGCGCGTGGGGGATAGCATCTCTGCAGGGTAACCCCAACCTCTATATTTGTTATCTAGGACTGGTGCCTGCGGTAATTTTGGTCAGTATTTTGAGCGCATTTAGAGGTTATTTTCAGGGGGGCCAGAATATGGTGCCGACCGCAACAAGCCAACTAATTGAGCAGAGTGGCAAACTATTTTTTGGGCTGATTTTGGGATATTTGCTACTTCCCTTTGGGGTGGAATTCGGTACATTTGGGGCATTGTTAGGTGTGAGTGTGAGCGAATTGTTAGCGACTGCCACAATGCTGATATTTTATAAGAAATCGCTCAAACTCCGCAAATCTCAGTACAATTCTGCGCAAAATGAGTTGCATAGTATTCTGCATAGTACTGAAAATCACACTTTGAGTAGTACTCTCGGTCCTCTATTAAAAAATGACAAAACAAATGTCGTGAGGCATTTTTGCAATAAAAATCAAAATTTATGTTGTGAGCAAAATGAATACAAAATCTGCAATTTGGATATCGTGCAAAGTACTCTTGCTAACCCCGAGTTTGGCTATAAGCGAGTTTTTAAAATCAAGCAAAACACGACAAAACTAAAACTTGACAAATATCAGTCTAGGAGATTAAAAAGGACAATTATCAAAAATTTTATACCCATCACGTTATCAAACGCGATATTGCCTTTCGTATTATTTATTGAGAGTATGTTTGTAATTTTACTATTACTTTTTGCTGGGTTGGATACGACGACCGCCACTACTCTCTGGGGGATAAATTCTGGGGTTGTGGGGAGCCTTGTCAATATGCCTCTGGCTCTGACCCAAGCAGTGGCGATAGCGATGGTGCCCGCTATTGTGAGTGAGTCAAGTAAATTAAATTTTCGCTATAACCAAGCATTTGGGCTGAGTCTAACTCTCTGTGTACCTATAATTATAGTTTTTTTGTTGCTCGGCGAGCCAATTATAACTATTCTATATCGCACAACCTTAAATATTAGCGAGCTGGTGCTCGCTACAAGAATGCTAGCCGTAATGAGTATAAGTGTCTTGTTTGGTGCGCTACTACAAACGCAAAACAGTTTGATTTTTGGGTTGGGCTACGGTAAAGTCATAATTTTGAATATGTCTATTTCTGCGCTAATTCAAATTGTGCTCTACACGACTCTATGTATGTCCGCGCTAAACATTTGGGGTTGCGTCATAGCTAGCATTGTTTTTTATGCGACCGCGTATGCTCTAAACTATATATTTATCCGTAAAAAACTGAGGATAACTATACGGCCTAAGACGGTTTTGCCCTCGCTCGCGGGCGGAGTTATGTTGACCTTTTTTATAATTAATATAACCTTGCTTAATCTTAGCGAAGTTTTGTCCTTAGGCATATCTATTGTGGGCGGAGGAGTCTTATATTTGATGAGCCTATATGTATGGGGTGGGTTGGAGACTGTTCTTGCATTAAAGAAAGTAAATATGCGTGTATAATTTAATTATTCGGGGTAAAAATTAAAAGTATGAACAGACAAGATTTGACCAAAATTTTAGCCAAGAAAAGTGCCCTTACTCATAAAAAAGCAAACGAAATTGTCGGCAACTTGCTCACAATTATTGCAGATTCGCTGTATTGTGGAGAGAGAATTCAGCTCGCAAAATTCGGTACTTTTTGGGTAAAATTTTATCCCAGTACGAATAATTTTCTTAAAAATCGCTCCAAATCTAGCGCAAGCTTTGCTAGATTTATACCCAAATTTAGGTGCAGTCGAGTATTAAAAAGGCGATTTTTGTTGCCTTAGAGCGCAAAAAAGCGCAAAAAAGGGACTTTTTTGGCAAAAAAATCGAAAAAAATGCTCAAATCGTTTGTCTCAGCGGTTTATTTGTGCTATACTTAGCATAAGTTCATCAAAAGGAGTTTTATAGAATGAACAAACAAGAATTCATCTCTGCAGTTGCAGAAAAGGCCGGGCTTACTTTGGCTGACGGCGCTAGAGCAGTTAATGCTGTGCTCAAAGTTATCGAGGAAGCTATGCAAGCTGGCGACAAAGTCGTGTTGACTGGTTTTGGTCAATTCGAAGCTCGCAAGCGCGCTGCGCGTACAGGTATCAATCCTGCTACAAAGCAGAGCATTTCTATCCCTGCTTGCAAGGTTCCTTCTTTTAAGGCTGGCAAGGGTCTTAAGGACGCTGTCAACGCGTAATTGATTTCACTTTTAATGGAGCAAATTTTGCTCCATTTTTTATTGGAGAAAATATGATAGAAAAATTTTTGAAAACTCCGTATTGGTTGGCTCCGATGGCGGGGTTTACCGACCCTGCTTTCCGTTCGATTTGTCTAGAGTTTGGGGCGGGGTTGGTTGAAACTGAGATGGTTTCTACAAAGGGGCTATGTTTTGGTAGTGAAAATACGCGCGAATTATTATATTCTTTCGGCGAATACGACCGCACTGCGGTGCAATTATTCGGGAGTGAGCCAGAGTTTTTTGCTCGCGCATTGGATATGCCTATTCTAAAAGATTTTTGCGCCATTGGTATCAATATGGGGTGTCCTATGCAAAAGGTAGTAAAAACTGGAGCGGGGAGTGCATTGCTAAACGACCCCAAGACTGCCAGCGAAATAATTAAAACTGTGGTTAAACATTCAAACGGGCGACCTGTGCTAGTAAAATTCCGCATTGGCTGGGACGAGGGGCATATTGTGGCTATTGATTTTGCTAAAATGTGTGAGGATAGTGGCGCGAGTGCTATAACCGTGCATGGTAGGACAAGAGAGCAGATGTATTCTGGTTCTGCTAATTGGCAAATTATCGACGCTGTCGCAAGGGAGGTCGCTATCCCTGTAATAGGTAATGGGGACATTCGTACTCCCGATGAGGCAAAATTTAGACTAGAGGGTACTGATGTGTCTGGAGTCGCAATAGCGCGTGGCGCTCTCGGAAATCCGTGGATTTTCGGCGAATGTGTAGGGAAATTGGATACGCTCGGGGCGTATGAGACTATTGAGCGTCATTATAATTTGCTAACTACTATTATGCCTAGCGATAGGGTAGTCCCGCTGATGCGTGGACATCTTAACTATTATCTCAAGCATCTAAAACTAGGTGCAAAACTTCGCGACCAACTCAATCGGGAGCCGAATCTGCAAAATTTGATGAATATTATAAAAAATTGCACAAACTAATCAAAATTGTTTGCTTTTTTGATGCATTATCTTGTATTATTATAATAGGACAAAAAATAGGGAATTTATATGGATACGATTAGTATTATTGTGTTGATGTTAGCTGGTTTGGGTTTGTTGCTGTATGGAATGTCTATGTTTAGCCGTGCGCTCGAATCGTGTATGGGGCATAGTCTAGGTAACAAGTTTATGAAAGTTGCGAATAGTCCTATTCGTAGCTACTTTTTTAGTGCTATTATGACTTTTGCTACCCAAAAATCTACGTTAGTTAGCGGAATGTTAATGAACTATGTAAACTACGGCACAATTAGTCTGAGGAGCAGTTTGCCTTTTGTGCTGGGGTTGAGTTTTGGTAACACCTTGTCTGTAATACTGCTCGTGTTCCAAGGGCTAAATCTCACGAGATTTTTGACATTGTTGTGTTTTGTCGGTGCTGTAATTAACCTCATTTTCCGTCAAGAGAAAATGCACAACATTGCAAAAGCGCTGGTTGGGTTTGGAATGTTGTTCTTGGGGTTGGACCTTGTAGGGCAATACGCGACACAATTATTTGAGACTGACAAGGTATTTGGCGTGCTCCACGCAATAAACTTCCCGATAGTAATCATGCTACTTGCTTTTGCATTTAGCTTTGTTACAACTAGCAACTTTGCGAGCATCACAATTCTCGCCGCTCTCGTCGAGGCAAATATCGCTAACGCGGGGACAGCGAGTCTAGGTGTGTTGACTGTGGCGCTAGGTACCGCTATCGCTAGCTATCTATACACCGTACCTGGTCAAGGTAGAGAGGCAAAAATGGTGGCTGTCGGCCATATACTTGCGCATCTTTTTGGGTTTATTATTATGGTTCCGCTATATTTTACCGGTGTATACGAACTACTCTACACAGCACTCGGCGGAAATATATTTATCACGCTCATAATTGTGCATATGGTGCAAATGACTTTGCCGATTTTGCTATTGCCGTTCTGTAAAATTCTAGAAAAGCTACTGCGCGCACTGGTGCCAGCTCCAAAAAGTAACCCAGACCCTAGCAAGGAATTTATTCTACCCGACACCACGCTAGATACTTTTAGTACGGGCTACATAGCGCTACTCAATTCGGCTAAAAAACTACTGCAAAAAAATCTAGAAATTCAAGACGATATTCTAGACCGTATGGGACAGGGTAAGGATATGCGAGGGATGAATGGTGCAATACAGGGGCTCAATAAGGCCATTAAAATTAGCAACAACGCGGTGCTCCGTATGACCTCTAAAGTTGGTGGAGTAGAAATCCAAAAATCAAATATTTTATTCAATATATTTAATGATATTCAATATTTGTCCGAGCGCTCAAAAAAGTTGATAGACATTGCAAACGATGTCGCCAAAAAACCGCATAAAATTAGTGCAGAGCAGGTGGGCAAACTACAAAATCTGCTAGTAAAACTAGATAGTCTCGCTAGTCTAGTGTTGGGAATAATAGAGGACTTGATTGAGGGTAAAGTAATAGATGGCGACGCTCTAAAAATCGTGCTAGACAACAACAAGCATATTTACAGCGATATTCAAAATGAGCGCAAAGCTGTGTATCTAGACTACAAAAATCGCGGAGTTTTCCCCGAAAGCAATGTGTATTTTAATGCGCTGGGAATTTTTGAAAATGTCAATACAGCACTAGAAAACATTGCGATAAAATTGGGAATACTTTCAGGATAGAATAGGAGGAGAATATGTTTAACAAAGTTACTTTGAGGGAAATGGTCCTAAAAGGGAAGAGAGTGCTATTGAGAGTGGATTTTAATGTGCCACTCAATTCTAAGTTGCAAATAACAAATGACAAACGTATCCGTGAAACCTTGCCGACTATTAAGTATCTAATAGAGCGACAAGCCAAGATTATAATAATTAGCCATCTAGGGCGACCAGACGGCAAAGTTATGCCCGAATTTTCGCTAAAGCCTGTGGCAGATTATCTGCGTGTGGCGCTCAAAAAGCCTATTTTGCTCGCTAACGATGTGGCTGGACCTGAGACATACAAGTTTGTGCGCTCAATGAAAGAGGGCGACATTGTGATGATGGAAAATTTGCGTTTTGACCCTCGTGAGACTACAAATGATTTGGAATTTGCAAAGGAGTTGGCTGGGGTTGCCGATGTGTACTGTAATGACGCCTTTGGCACGATGCACAGAGAGCACACGAGTACTAGTAAAATTGCCGAGCTATTGCCTAGTTGTGTGGGGTTTTTGGTGGAAAAAGAATTAGAGATTTTAGGCCACGCACTCGAGAACCCCAAGAGGCCCTTTGTCGTGATAATTGGTGGCGCAAAAATTAGGGACAAAATTACTCTTATTAGCAGAATGATAGAACTAGCCGATGTTGTGCTAATCGGCGGTGCTATGGCATACACATTTTTGCGTGCGCAAGGACATTCTATGGGGCGCAGTATTATTGAAAAAGATAAGTTGCAGTTAGCCAGACTACTGTTGCAAAAAGCAAAAACTCTGGGTACAAAAGTTGTATTACCTATCGACCATATTGCAACCAACGAGTTTAGTTTTTCTGCAGATTCTGCGACAGTTTCGACAAAAAAATTTCCGCGGACAGCTATGGGTATGGATATAGGACCTGGCACAATTCGTTCGTTCAAACACTACATTAGCAAGGCTAGTACTATTCTATGGAACGGTCCATTGGGTGTAGCAGAATTTCAGAAATTCGCTGTGGGTACCGAGGCTATTGCAGAGGCGCTGGCTGGTGCCAAGGCGTTTACAATCGTAGGTGGCGGGGATAGTGCTAAAGTAATAGAACAATTAGATTTGCAGGATAAAATAAATCACGTTTCTACCGGTGGTGGCGCTATGTTAAAACTACTAGAGGGCGTGGAATTACCAGGATTAAAAAATATCAGTAACAAGCAGGAGATTGTATAATGAAATATCTTTTGGGTAATTGGAAAATGAATATGTCAATTAGACAAATCGAGGAGTTTGGTTGTAAATTTTCGACAACTGGACTGTCTAATGTTTATGTCGGTGTCGCCGTGCCGAGCATATATTATGGGTACTGTCAATTACTAAAAAATAATATGCATATAGGGATACAAAACTGCAGTGAGTATGATTG
Organism: bacterium; assembly: GCA_963621495.1. Lineage (GTDB taxonomy): Bacteria > Bacillota > Clostridia > Christensenellales > UBA1242 > UBA7867. The sequence goes on along the minus strand of CAVFEX010000009.1, from coordinate 3,818 downwards.
TGGGGCGTATACGGGCGAAATTTCTGCCAAAATGCTAGGCGATGCCTTGGTTGATTTTTGTTTGGTTGGCCATAGTGAGCGTAGGCACATTTTCCACGAAACTGACGAAATAATTAATAAAAAGATATTAAAGTTGTGCCAAAATAAGGTTCTGCCCGTGTTGTGTGTAGGGGAGACTCTCCAAGAATATGAGGCAAACAAGACTAGAGATGTTTTGTCTGCCCAACTGAATAACGGGCTCAAAGATTTTGGCTGGTTTACCGATATTGTTATAGCTTATGAGCCAGTTTGGGCAATTGGCACAGGTAAGACTGCTAGCGTAGATGAAATAAAAAAGACCACCCTATTTTTAAAAGAGGAGTTGTATAACATTTCGGGCAAGGTTGTGCCAGTGCTCTATGGTGGCAGTGTCAAACCGAGTAATATTGCAGAAATTCTCGATAAGGGTGGTGTAGATGGTGTGCTAGTAGGCGGTGCAAGTCTTGACCCTGTTGAGTTTAGCGAGATAAAGAATGTTTTTTAGGAGGAAATAGTGAAAACTAATAGACCAGTTTTGGGGATAGTACTAGATGGATTTGGATATCGCAAAGAGAGTGAAGGTAACCCAGTCAGCGAAGCAAAAATGCCGTTTTTTAGTCAACTTTTGGAGCAGTTCCCTCACACATATATTTATGCGAGTGAAGAGTATGTGGGATTGCCCAAAGGTCAAATGGGTAATAGTGAGGTGGGCCATATCAATCTGGGAGCAGGTAGAGTTGTCTATCAAGATTATATGCGAATTAATAATGCTATTCTTGACGGCAGTTTGGTCAAAATTTCCGCATTTGATAATATGCTCGAGCGCGTAATAACCTTGGATAAAACTCTTCATTTTGCTGGACTCGTATCATCAGGCGGAATTCATAGCAGTATAGAGCATCTCAAATTTTTGCTCGAATACGCGGTAGGGCGTGGAGTTAAAAAAATCAAAGTCCATTGCTTTACTGATGGTAGGGACACACCACCTAATAGCGGGGCAAAGTTTGTGCAAGAAATTGAGAATTTACTCGGCAAACTCGGTGTGGGCGAGATTGCTACTGTTGTGGGTAGATTTTATGCGATGGACCGTGAAGAGCGTTGGAATAGGACACAAGTGGCTTTTAATTTGATTGTATCAGGCGAGGGCACTCGCACTAATGGAATTTTTGAAGCTTTTACACACACTTATGACGAGAAAATCAGTGATGAGTTTATGCCACCATATGCGATTGGTGGTTATCAGGGTATGGAAAATGGCGATGAAATTTTCTTTTTTAACTTTCGCCCTGACAGAATGAGGCAACTTAGTAATGCGTTTGTTACTCGCAATTTTGCGTGTTTTTCTACTAGGAATTTACCTAAAATTACTGCCACTGCTATGTGTATGTATGATGAAAAACAATCAGCATTGCCATATTTGTTTGGCCCTGATGTCCCAAAAAACACCTTGTCCGAGAGGTTGTCGCGGGTGGGTTGCAAACAGTTAAAAATTGCCGAAACTACAAAATATGCTCACGTTACATACTATTTTAATGGCGGGATAGAAAAGGCTTTTCGTGGGGAAAAACGCATATTAGTCGAGAGTAAATTTGTGGATAATTTTGCAAATTATCCTACAATGCGTGCTCCCGAGATAGCAAACGTTGCTCTCGAAGAATTAAAAAAGCAAATCTATGATTTTATCCTCATTAATTTTAGCAACTGTGATATGATAGGCCATACGGGAGATTTTGATGCGTGTGTCGAAACTCTAGAGGTGTTAGACAGTGCATTGCAAAAAGTGGTATCTACCGCAATTGAGGCGGGATACACTTGTGTAATCACAGCCGACCACGGCAACATCGAAGATATGCGCGTGTCCAACGGTCGTAGCACTACGCACACTCTAAATCCCGTGCCATTAATAATTACTGATAGTACTGTAAAAATTAAGGACAAAAAATTAGCTCTTGACACATTTGCACCTACTGTGCTACAATTGATGCACATCTACAAGCCAGCAGAGATGACTGGCGAGAGTGCAATTTTGGAGGAACAAGAGTGAACATAGGAGTATTATTGAGTATTTTTGACCCGCTACTCAATTGGATTAGAACATTAGGACAGCCCGTCCGCGGTACCGTAATTTTGTGTGCTGTAGTGCTCGGATTTGTATGTTTTGCTAGATGTATCAATGTTGGTAAAAATCACGCAGAGCGTCCTGTCAAATGGGTTATGCTGGGGCTCAGTATAATATTTTTTGGTGTCGCAGTAGTATTTGGTGTAGTTTAAAATAAAAAATTTTTAGTTTTTTACTTGAAAATTTGAGATAACTATGCTATAATGAATTTACTAAATTTTATTTGGCTATATTTTTGGAGGACTAATTATGTTTTATTTAGGTATGTTGGGCGCTGGTTATGATACTTGGTTTACCACAATGATTCACGTGCTCAAGATTGTTTTTGTGTCTTACATAGGGCTCGCTGCTATTGCTATGATAGTACTAATTTTGATGCAACCTAGCAATTCTCAAGGCGGTATCACTGGTATTACTGGGACTACGGACACGTATTATTCTCACAACAAGGGTGCGACCAAAGAGGGCCGTATGAAGCGTGCTACTACTTATCTGGCAATATCTGTTATTTTGGCAGTGGTAATATTCTTTGTGTTAGAAGTAATTTACAGCGCTTGATGCGTTTTTTTGGGAGAGGAAGGAGGCTTTCTCTCTTTTTTTGTTTTAATAATCTATGGGGGTTATATGCAAGAGATTATCGATTTTATTAGAAAAAATCAGTTGAACTTTAGGAGTAGGACAGAATTAGCCCGCTACGTATCTAGTGAACTCGGGATAGATTTTACCGATGCTTATTCTGGTATTGGAGATTTGATAAATTCGGGCGAATTAGTGATTGAGGGCAAGGACAAGTTAGCATTGCCCGAGGCTCTAGGGTTACGCAAGGGTGTATTGGTGGGGAATGCTAGAGGCTTTGCCTTTTGTAAATTTATAGATACCACTGATGATATTCCTGATGTTTTTATTCCACCGACCAAGCTTAAAAACGCTCTCCATAAGGACACTGTATTAGTCAAGGTTCGCCATGTAGGCGAAAAAACTGAGGGCGAGGTGGTAAAAATCGTGGAGCGCAACAACCGTAACATTGTTGGAACTTTGGATATTGTTAATGACAAACTCGCTTTTGTCAAGCCTGATGATACTCGAATTAGCAAGGATATTGTGGTACACAATCACAAAAAATTCAAGATTGGTCCTAATGATAAAATTGTGTGTCGTATAACTCGATTTAATAACGGAGACAAAAATCCTCAAGGGCTTATTACCGAGGTATTAGGGCTAAATGGCAACCCTAATGTAGAAATGCTGGCTATTATTCGCGAAAACGAGTTGTATTCTGAATTTGCGCCTGAGGTACTTGCTGAGGCGCGCAGTTTGCCACAAAAAGTTACTGCCGAATCAAAGCGCGGTAGGAGAGACTTTACCGACCTTGATATCGTAACAATTGACGGAGAAGATACTAGAGATATCGATGATGCCGTGAGCATTGAGGAACATCCAGACGGTAGCTTTACTCTAGGTGTGCACATTGCCGACGTTAGCCATTACGTGCGCCCAAATACTCCGCTAGATCAAGAGGCGTACAAGCGGGGCACTAGTGTGTATTTTCCTAACGAAGTTTACCCTATGCTCCCGAAAGAGTTGAGTAACGGAATATGTTCGCTCAATCCAAAAGTTGAGAGGCTTACTTTGTCTGTTATTATGGAAATTGATGCTAGCGGTAAGGTTTATGATTATGAAA
>CAVFEX010000008.1:6080-12735 GCA_963621495.1 bacterium | reverse complement strand
CATATTTATTATCCTCCTTTTCTTTCGCTCTGCGATACAAGTCGCAAAATCTCAAATATCTGTCTTTGTTAAATTCATTTTCGCTAACAGCCCTCTTAACCGCGCAAATATCAATGCTTTCGCCGATATGATTGCAATTATTGTACTTACATTTTTGGCTGAATTTTTGCAATTCGGGCGTATAGTCAATTATATCTTCAGGCGACAAATTTTCCAATTCAAATGCACTAAACCCAGGCGTATCTGCAATTAGCCCACCATTGTCCAAGACAAAAATCTCGCTCTGCCGTGTAGTATTTTTACCTCTCAAGGTCTTAGCACTCAACTCGCCCACGCGGATAGTATCGTCTGACAAAATTACACCAAGGAGACTAGATTTACCTACAGCGGACTGCCCTGTTAGTACGGAAAATTTCCCCGCAAGGATTGGGTATAGAGAGGACACGCCACTTTTTCCACTCATAGCAGTAGTGCTTACTATTTTTACAAATTCGCCGTATTGTGCTTTAAGGTCATCTAAAAATTGCGAAGCAGGCTCCATATCCATCTTGTTAACCACAATCACCGGCTCAATTCCTAGTGAAAAAAACTTGATGAGCAGTTTGTCAACTAGTAAAAAATCGACACTTGGCACCACAGCCACCACGATGAGCGCTATATCTACATTAGCAATCGGCGGACGCACCAATTCATTTTTCCTGGGCAACACACCCTCGACCACTCCTAGATTTTCATCAACCTCTACAAAGTCGCCAACTTTTACTCCACACGCTCGCAATTTTTTGCGCGCTTTTAGATTCTGAATTTTACCATTACTCAGTGCAACAAATTCGCCTGCTACACCCTTAATTATTCTCGCTCTAATAATCTATACCTCTATTTTTAAATATTTTTACGACATATTTCCAGGATTTATCTCAACAAAAACGCTACATTTTGGGTGCCTATCCTCTCCTATCACGCGATAAATTTCATCGATAATTTCTTGCTCGCTATCCAACGTAAACCGCAAAATAATCTGAAATCTATATCTATTTTCAATTCTCGTAATAGGCGAACTCATAGCCCTACAATATAAGAACTGTTTTGAATATTGTTGCCTAATTGCACCTAGACTATCAAAAATTCTACTAGTAGTCAAATGTGCCAAATCACGTTCATCAGCAGAAATCAATAACCTCATAATTTTACTAAACGGTGGGAATTTGGTTACCTCGCGAAGATTAATCTCTTTTTTATAAAAACCAAGATAATCATAATTTTGAGCAAAACGATAAACATAGTGGCGCGGAGTATAAGTCTGTAATATAACTTTGCCCTCTTTCTCCGCTCGTCCTGCCCGACCAGCCACCTGAGTAATGAGCTGAAACGTGCGTTCTGGAGCGCGATAATCACTAAAATGTAGCCCCATATCTGCATTAATAATCCCCACTAGCGTAACATCGGGAAAATCGTGCCCTTTTGCTATCATCTGAGTTCCAACTAAAATACAAGGCCTAGTTTCGGCAAATTTATGCAAAATTTCATTTAGGTCATTTTTCTTTTTTGTAGTATCAAAATCCATTCTAAGAATAGTAACATCGGGGAATTTTGCTCGCAGTTCTTCTACAACTTTTTGGGTACCGATATTTCCCATACGCAAATAACTGCTATTGCACTTTGGGCAATTTGTGAGTGCCTTATATCGCCTATGACAATAGTGGCACTTGAGCTCGTTGTCCTCTTTGTGATAGACGAGCGACACATCACAATCTTGGCATTTTGCCACATACCCGCATTCTCTACAAATCATATAACTAGAGAACCCTCTGCGATTGAGAAACAACATCGCTTGTTCATCGTTTTCTACGCATTGAGTAATCTCGGACAATAATGTTTCACTAAAAATACTCGTATTGCCTTTGTGAATTTCATCACACATATTCACAACCTCAATCTTAGGCATCGCTCTTTTGTTAGCCCTATTGGGTAAACTGTGGAGCATATATTCGCCATTTTTAGCTCTCAAAAAAGAATCAAGACTGGGCGTCGCACTACCAAAAATCACAGGACAACCATTATACTCGCCACGCAATTTTGCTATCGTGTGAGTCTCGTATCTAGGATTTGATTCCGCCTTATAACTAGGGTCGTGTTCCTCGTCTAGGATAATAACGCCGAGATTTTTGAGAGGAGCAAATATTGCGCTCCTGGCACCTATAGCGATTTTGGCGAGCCCTGTACGCAGTCTCTGCCATTCATCATATCGCTCTCCCGCACTCAACCCGCTATGCAATATCGCAACCTCATTACCAAAACGCGCCGTAAATGTCGCTAGCACCTGAGGGGTAAGCGAAATTTCCGGTACCAACAATATTGCCGTCTTGCCCTCAGACAAAACTTGATTGATAATATGCATATAGACTTCGGTCTTACCCGACCCAGTTACCCCAAACAACAAATGCACTCTTTCGCGGTTATCAAGTATGCTAGACACAGCACGTAATTGCTCTGAGTTTAATGACACAACTTTATCTGGTTTATCGATTTTTTGAGGGGCACGCAATTTGTTGATAGTAGTAAGTTTTAACCACCCCGCGTCAACTAACTTTTTTACATTTTGAGCTCCATACAGGCGCTTTAATTCAGACTCAGGATAACTCTCGTTTATTACAAGATTGCTAATTAACTTTTTTTGTCTAGTAGCATTACTACGAACAGAGAGCAAAAGTTCTTCAGCATTAAAATTACTATCAACAGTGAGGTAGTTTGTGTATAATGGTCTAGCAGTACCATTACGCAATTGCGTCGGGATAAACATTCTCATACAATCAACATTTCTCAGATGAAAAATTTTCTTGAGTTTGTCATTAAGATCGATAAATTCAGGCAACAACACTGGATAATCATCTTTTGCGCTAATAATACTTTTAAGTTGCGTATTTGGTAAATCACTGTTTTCTTTCAAACGCAACACATAGCCCTCAATTATTCTACGCCCAAAAGGCACAACAACTCTCTCGCCAGCTACAGTATCCAAAAGAGCGACATAATCAAAAACCTTGTCTACTTGCTCGTTTGTAATATCCACAATGACTTCGGCGATCATATCGCTCCTCCTAAATTATAATTCTTTCTTACCTGGTACGACTTTGCCCTCATACACCTCTTCGGCAGCGATAGCGATAACTTTTGGGTCCTTGTCATTTGGCTCGCCCATAAGATATTCACTATTCAACATTTTAGCACGTTTTGCTATCAAAGTCGTGAGCAAAAACTTGTTACCTACTTTTTGAGTCAACTCGTCAATTGGTGGCTCCATCATTACATAATCTTTGTCTTCGTATTCCATACAACACTCCTTATTTAATTAATTCATTTACTATGTCGTTAACCATTTTGGGGTTAGCTTTTCCTTGTGTAGCTCTCATAGCCTGCCCCACAAAAAATGCCATAGTTTTTTGATTGCCCTCGCGTAATTCTTGCACAGCTTTTGGATTGGACTCTACGATTTTTTGAATAATTGCACGCAGTTCGCCTGAATCATTCATTTGTTTTAAACCCAGGTTCTTAACCAATTCCTCAGGGTCGCCACCGTTTTCCCATAAAATCTCAAAAATTTTACGCGCACCAGCCTGATTAATCTCGTCAGACTTGTACATTTTTAGCATTTTTGCTAGAGCAGTTGGCTCGATAAGAATATTCTTGTCTTCGTCCTCAACGGCATTGAGCTTCTTAAAAATCTCCGCAGTAATCCAATTGCACACAAACTTTGGCTCATCAAATTCGCGTATGACCGCCTCAAAAAAGTCGGCGTATTTTCTCTCACTGGTTAACAAATTAGCATCTTGTTCACTGAGCCCCATACTCATAAATCTAGTTTTACGCGCAGGAGCAAGTTCGGGTAGTTTTGCTCTAATTGATTGAATATACTCATCACTTACTCTCAATGGCACCAAATCAGGGTCAGGGAAATATCTATAATCTTGACTGTCCTCTTTCGTACGCATCGAATAAGTCTTACCCTTGGCATCGTCCCAACGGCGTGTCTCTTGTATAATTTCGCCCCCGTTTTCCAATACCTCAATTTGTCTCTGCGACTCGTACCTTATAGCGTGTAAAACTGCCCTAAATGAATTAAGGTTCTTAAGCTCGGTGCGAGTACCTAGAGGCTCCCCGGGTTTGTTAACTGAAATATTAACATCAAATCGGATACTCCCTTCTTGCATTTTACAGTCGCTCACACCGACATACAAAAGAGTGTTACGCAATTTTTCTAGATATAAAACTGCCTCTTCCGCGCTATTCATATCAGGCTCGGAAACTATTTCAATTAGCGGTACACCACCACGATTGTAATCCACCTTGGTGCCTTGATTGCTGTGAATCAATTTACCTGCATCTTCCTCTAGATGTATACGATTGAGCCTGATAAACTTCTTGTGCCCATCAACCTCAATTTCCAGTCCTCCGCCCAAACACAGCGGATATTCTAATTGCGAAATTTGATACGCCTTACACAAGTCTGGGTAAAAGTAATTTTTACGCTCAAACACTGAGTAATTGTTTATCTTACAACCGACTGCCAATCCCATAAGAATTGCTCTCTCGACTGCATCACGATTGAGCACGGGCAACGCTCCAGGCATAGCGGTACACACAGGACAACAATGCGTGTTTGGTTCGCCACCAAACTCATTTTTACATCCACAAAAGCATTTTGTCTGAGTATTTAATTCACTATGAACTTCTAGTCCGATAACTGTATTATATTCTGCCATCTACTTGCCCTCCTTATTAGTCTCTTCTATAGCACCTGCCACACGATAAATCGTAGCTTCGTCAAAATGCTTGGCGATTATCTGCAGTCCCATAGGCAACCCCTCACTAGATACACCACAAGGGATACTAATTGCAGGCACGCCAGCAATATTAACTGGCACTGTAAAAATGTCGGACAGATACATAGCGACAGGGTCGCTAGTCTTCTCGCCCAGTTTAAACGCCGTAGTCGCAGTAGTAGGACTAATCAATACATCGCACTCATCAAATACTTTCTCAAATTCCTGTTTAATCACTTTTTGCACTCGTTTTGCTTTGCGATAAAATGCATCAAAGTATCCGCTACTCAACACGTAATTGCCGAGCATAATGCGACGCTTGACCTCATTCCCAAACCCTAGTGTACGGGACTTGAAATATAAGTCCACAATATCGCTATATTCCTTGGCGCGTACGCCGTATTTTACACCATCAAACCGAGCAAGATTGCTAGTCGCTTCGGCCGATGAGATGACATAATAGGTTGCCAAAGACGTATCCAGACTCGGTAAATCTACATTGACAACACTAGCACCCATACTCTCTAACTGAGCAATTTTTGACATAATTGCATCGCGCACCTCGGAATTCAGTGCATCGGTAAAAAATTGGCTCGCAATCCCTATACGCAACCCATCTACCCCGCGAGTAGTCTCTAATACAAAATCTGGCACGCTCTTATCCAGTGAAGTCATATCCAACTCATCTTTTCCAGAAATTATCTGCATCAGCAGTGCATTATCTGCTACCGTACGCGTAATAGGTCCTACCTGGTCCAGCGAACTAGCAAATGCTACCACCCCGAACCTAGACACTCTACCATATGTGGGCTTGAGCCCTACCACACCGCAAAAACTACTAGGTTCACGAATTGAGCCCCCTGTATCTGTACCCAGACTACCATAGCACTGATATCCCGCAACTGTACACGCACTACCACCGCTACTGCCACCAGGCACACGAGTAGGGTCGATAGGGTTCTTAACAGGCCCAAATGCCGAGTTTTCGCTACTACTACCCATAGCAAACTCGTCCATATTCGCCTTACCGATTATAATCGCACCCGCATCGACAAGTTTTTGAGCACAAGTCGCAGTATAAGGGGATACAAAATTTTCTAAAAATTTACTAGCACAAGTCGTCTTGGTCCCGAGTAGGTTAATGTTATCCTTGATAACCAAAGGCACGCCACCGAGTATGCCTACGTCCTCGCCCTTTGCTCTACGAGAATCTATCTCCCGTGCTCTAGCGATACTCTCATCATAATAGGTCGAATTGAGCGCATTGAGGTCTAGAGTCTCTCTAATTCTAGAAAAGCACTCCTCTACGAGCTGAACCGAGGTAACCGCACCTTGCTGAAGCTTTTCTATAATCTCAGTCAAACTATATTTTAAAAAATCCATACTATTCCTCCACCACTGTTACTGGAACCAAAAACGCCGTATCCGCACTCTCTGGAGCATTGAGTATAATCTCGCTAGCAGGCAGACTAGGTTTTACCTCATCATACCTTAATTGGGTATCTGCGTCAATTGTATCTTCTAACAGATTTACCTTACTGACGTCCACCTTATTTATCGCCTCTACTTGTCCTAAAATTGCCTCAAATTCGCCTAAAAATCGTTGAACCTCTTCAGCTGAAAATTCCAGTCTAGATAGGCGCGCTAATTTTTCTACTTCTTGAATAGTAATACTCATCACACACATCCTTTAATTAATACCTATAAATATACCACAAACCACCAATTATGTCAATCTTTTGTTTGTGAGAAATGATATTTTTTTGTTGCAATTACTTAATTTTTTTATTTTCGGGAGTTAGTCATAAAAAATTTACACAATCAACTTATTGTCC
>CAVFEX010000008.1:1476-6017 GCA_963621495.1 bacterium | reverse complement strand
AAGAGTGCCATAAATTTGCACACTTGTTGTTTTGATTATTTTAAAATCGTCAAAAATTCCTCTTCGCTGAGAATCGCTACGCCTAGCGCTTTTGCTTTTTCGTATTTACTGCCCGGTTCCGAGCCTAATAGCACAAAGTCCGTATTCTTACTTACACTAGAAGATACTGTACCGCCGTTTTTCTCAATTAATTTTGTAGCATCGCTCCGACTGAGATTTGGCAATGTTCCAGTCAGCACAAAGGTTTTCCCCTCAAATTTGCCCCCGCTTGGTGTCGAAAAATATCTAATTTGCACACCTAAATTTAGCAAAGTGTCGATTGTTTCTGAATTTACGCTATCAGAAAAATATTCCACAATGCTACTCGCCACCACTGAACCAATATCACGAATATCACTCAATTCTTCAATAGTAGCAGAACGCAGAGCACCTAGGTTTGGGAATTTTTTTGCCAAATCTTTTGCTGTCTTGACGCCGACATTGTTTATCCCTAACGCGAATATAAAGTTAGCAAAATCAATATTTTTGCTCCTCTCTATGCTTTCTATAATATTGCTACTTTTTTTATCCTTAAAACTATCCAATTTCATAAGGTCGTCTTGGGTAAGTTTGTATAAATCGCTCACAGAGCGTACCCCCAAGTCTATATACAACTGGTCCACAATTTTATCTCTAATTCCCTCGATATTCATAGCGTCTCGGCTACAAAAATGGATAATTTTCTCCTTAATCTGCCCCGCACATTGTCTATTCGGGCAAAACATATTCGCACCCGTCTCAACCAACAATGTTTTACACACTGGGCAATTTATAATCTTGTGAATAGGTCGAGAGTCGGGATATTCTTGAGCGATACCGAGGATTTCAGGTATAACCTCGTTGCTACGCCGAATAAATACCAGACTATTTAATTTTACCCGTTTCCGCAAAATATCGTCCCAATTATTGAGCGTAGCACGGCTAATTGTAGCCCCAGCAATTTCCACAGGTTCTAGCACAGCTAGTGGGGTAACTTTACCCGTCCTGCCTACTTGCCAAATTACATCTTTTAGCATAGTAGTAACCTCTAGAGCTTCAAATTTGTACGCCAGCGCCCATTTGGGGAATCGAATAGTAAATCCTAATTTCTCTCTAGTTTGCATTTCGTTGACTTTGATAACTACCCCATCAATTAAGATATCAATTATGTCGCGCTGTTTGTCAATCTGACTAATTACCTCCATAATTCCACTCAAATTCCTGCGCACCTCAAAAAAATTACCAACCAAGAATTTGTTTTCTATCAAAAAATCTCGTAATTCCACTTGCGTCGCAAATGCCTTGCCCACGATTACCGGAATTCCATATGCAAAAAAATCTAGATTCCTGCTGGCAGTAACCTTAGGGTCGAGGTTACGTATTGCACCGGCTACGGCATTGCGCGCATTTTTGAGCGGGCCGTCATTAGCTTGGTTGTACTTATCCAACTCGCTAAGTAACATTATTCCCTCGCCCTCGACTACGATATGGCCCTTGAAAGGAATAGAGAGCGGTACACTGCGAATAGTCTTGACTTGCGCCGTAACATCTTCTCCGACATTTCCGTTCCCTCGAGTCGCTGCGCGAATTAGATAACCATCTTCATAAGTTAATGCAAGTCTCAACCCGTCAAACTTGTATTCTAACGTAAACTTCGTGTCGGGGTATTCTAATAAGACTTTATCTACCCAAACAGACAATTCCGCCTCAGTTTGCGCCTTATCCAGACTAAACAACCGCGATTCGTGCACAACTTTGCTAAAACCTTTTGCGACCATATCGCCCACCCTTTGCGTCGGGCTATCGGGCAAAATATACCCAGTCTGCTTTTCTAAATCAAGTAGCGTGTAATACGCAATATCATAATCTTTGTCTGACACAATTGGCGCATCTAATACGTGATAATGATAATTGTACTTGTTGACTTTTGCTACCAAATCCTCGATTTGTTTTTTTGTATCATCGTTTAGTTTAATGCTCATTATTTTTCTCCTATTCTGCACTTTTGCGTTTGAGAATTTGTAGTGGCGCATATTCCAAACTCAAAGTTTTGCATCCCACTCCACCAAAATCTATGGTAACCATTTTATTTGTAATTAGCCCGCTATCATCAATAATCGTGCCCACGCCAAACTTGGGGTGCAAAACTTGAATACCGCAAATATAGCCAGAGAAATCTTTCTTTTGCTCGTTGACCTTTTTGCCCATCATTTGTTTTATAGAATGCGTATTATCCACTTTTTTAGTAGGATATGTATCCACACCTACATTGACCATATTATCCAAATTCCTACGATTCATCTCCTCAAAGCCCATCTCACGCAAGAACCTACTAGGTTCTTTGTACTTGACCTCATTATACATAAATCGTTGACGGCTACGAGTAAGATACAACCTCTCCTCTGCTCTAGTAACAGCGACATAAGCGAGTCGCCTCTCCTCTTCAATATCACTAGGACGCTCTCCGCCACGAATAATCGGGAATAGCCCCTCTTCCATAGCGATGACAAATACAACCTTGAATTCCAACCCCTTGACCGCGTGAATGGTACTGAGCAAGCAATATTCTTGCTCCTCGCCTACCGAATCAATATCACTAACTAGAGTAATAGATTCAAGATACTCGGATAAGCTAGCGTCGGGATTACTCTCTTCAAAATCCTTTACTGCGTTACAAAACTCGCGCACGTTCTGCATTTTGTTGTATTCCTCGTCATCATTTGGGTCAAAAAACTGCTCAAATCCTACTCTATCTACTAGATATTTTGCAAATTCACTAAGTCCCATACTTTCACTATTTTCACGCAAATCTAAATACAACTCCGCAAAATCAGCGAGTTTACGCTTGAGTCCCGCTGAAAAAGTGAACTGGTCATAATTCAAAATTACATTTAATAGGCTCCCACCACCTGCGTATTTTTTTATCTGCTCTATGCTAGTATCGCCAATTCCGCGTTTTGGATAGTTGATAATTCTTAAGACGCTATCATTGTCGCGAGGGTTCACAATTGCGCGTAAATAACCTACGACATTTTTTATCTCCACGCGTTCAAAAAAGCGGAACCCACCCAGCATCTTGTATGGAATATCATAACTCAACATATACTGCTCTAGTAGCCGTGATGGTGCAGTAAGTCTCATCAATATAGCGATGTCCGAATATGCGTATCCCTCTTTTAGCACCAAGTCTCGTACGGTGCGTGTTACAAAATCTGCTTCATCTCTGTCGCTACTACCTATGTAGTATTTGACCTCGCACCCCTCTTGATTATCCGTCCAGAGAGTCTTTTTTAGCCTCTGAGAATTGTTGTCGATTACCTTATTAGCGATATCTAGTATTTTCTTTGTAGAACGATAATTTTGCTGTAGCTTGAAAATGTGTGCTTTTGGAAAATCTCGCTTGAAATCCATAATGTTTTGAATATTAGCACCACGCCAACCATAGATACACTGGTCCTCATCGCCAACAACCAAAATATTCCCCCATTTACCAGCCAGAATACTGACTATCTCGTATTGAATTGTATTGGTATCTTGAAATTCATCTACATGGATATAACGAAACTTGTTTTGATAGTATTCACGCACGTCATCATTCTTGCGCAATAATTCATATGTAAACACTAACAAATCATCAAAGTCTAGCGCGTTGTTTTGCTTGAGTGCGCTACTATATTTGTTATACGCCTGGAGTAGCACTTTACCACTGATACACCCTCTATTTTGTGAGCAATATTCTCTAGGGTCGGCACAAGTATTCTTGATATTACCGATATTATATTGAATACTACGCTTGGTTTCTTCATCTTCGATACCCATTTCTTTGTAAACATCTTTTAGCACTCGCCCTTGCTCAATATCCGCGTAAATTGTAAAGTTTTCAGTAAACCCATCAATTCTAGATATAAACCTACGCAGAATAGTTACACAAAGAGAGTGAAAAGTTGATACCCAAATTTCCGACCCGCAATCCACCATTTTTGATACCCTGTCTTTCATCTCGCGCGCTGCCTTGTTTGTAAAAGTAATAGCCAAAATATTATATGGAGCGACGCCTTTTTCTTGAATAAGATACGCAATCCTATGAGTCAAAAGTCTAGTCTTGCCACTACCCGCCCCAGCAGTAACTAGCACCGCACCCTCGGTACATAATACCGGCTCTCTCTGTTCTTGATTTAGATTATCCACAATACTCATATACTTTTGTCCCAACTTTATTTTTTATCTTTTAATTGTATCAAAGTATACTACATTTGGCAATTAAAATAACCTCTTTTGTTGTTGTAAATTTTTTAATTTAACTATTTAAAATAACACAACTTAATTTGACTAAAACTTAATCTAGAGTAGCGTAACTTTACATAGAAATACATTTTAAATATTTTTTCTCGCGGTCATATCTCTCGCGCAATACTTGATACTTGTCTGCGAGTTTTATCAAATACGCTTGTTGTTCCTCAAAATCTAGTCTGTCATATTCAGAATGATCTATCAGTTGTGTAATAGGATTGAGAACAAATGCG
>CAVFEX010000008.1:0-1466 GCA_963621495.1 bacterium | reverse complement strand
ATCTTTTTGTATAAATTTGATTGATTTTGTCTGCATCTTCGTTGGTATTACAAATATACTCCGCGCGTTCTTGTCTGATTTTATCCCAAAAACCGCTAGCCAATCTCTTTTTTGCCAGTTTAGCATAATCTTTCATTCCCTTGGCTTTGTTAATTTTTTTACTTTTCATTTTCTCCTCCTAGTATGCCTTGATTATATTGTAATAAAAGTATTTTTGCAAACAAAATTTATCTAATTTTGGCATTTTGACAAAGACAGACATTACAAGACAGTTTTATTTTAATTGGGCGATAATTAGATATTTTTTGATATCTTGTCTGTTAATTTGATAAAAACTATTTTTATACACTAAAAAAGCCCAGTTTTATAAAAGTAGTTTATTCTCTTAAAACTGGACTAAAGTACTGTTAAATTTAACTTTGGAATTCAGATTATTCAGCCAAATTACTGTCTGTTTCTTCTAGTATTTCTTGAGCTAGGTCGCTAGCTTCACGCGCCTTAGCACGAATACCATCGGTAGATTTTACATTTCCCGCTAACGCTTTTTTGTTGACTTTTTGCTTTTTATTAGACTTGGAACTTACTACAATGTCAGGAATATTTTCCTGCTCAAGTGTAATCTTGGGTTCTTTGTTTTTTAATGACTGCAACTTTTTAAAATCGTCCTCTTCTTTTTCAATTACGACTGTATTTGCGTCATCTTGAGTCAAATCTAGCATCTCGGATATATCATAGAAATTCTCATCTATTATGCCCGCTTCTATCATTTCCTCGTGTTCGCGCATAGCCTCTCTAGACTGCAATTTTTCGTTCATTACAATAGATATAACTGCAGCAATTGGCGAAGACAATATCATACCTATCACACCAAACATCGCACCACCAATTATCAATGCTAACAAAATTACCAAGGTCCGAGTATTCATTCTCTTGCTAAGTATCAAAGGTGGCAAGAACGTAGTAATTAGAGCCCACTCTACAATAGTGAATATAAACGCCATAAAGAACAGATTGAGATCGCCCGCCATTAGACAGAACATCAAGAGTGGCACCGCAGATATAAAGCCACCGATATATGGTATAATCGTCAACACTGCCAACAACAAACCGAGTAGCAATGAGTACGGCACGCCCATAATGATATAACCTACAAACCCGATAAATCCTACAGTAAAGCACACAATCAACGTAGATACAACGTATTGATTCATCATCTCATTTGTCCTACGAGTAATATTTATAACCTCTTCTGCTTTTCTACGAGGGTAATATGCGTAAGTATATCTCTTAGCAGTTTTTGCTATCAATTCTTTGTCTTTGAGTAGGAAAAAGGCAATCAAAAATCCTATAAAGGACGAAAAGATTGTAGAAACTATTCCAAATACGTTTTCAATATTAATAGACTTGGTAAAATCAGTTATAAAATTCTTGAGTGCATCTAGTACAGTATTAGCAGCACTCACAGC
>CAVFEX010000007.1:1021-13793 GCA_963621495.1 bacterium | reverse complement strand
ACTACGGCTAGCAAAAAATCAACAAAAAATACTCCAAAAAATACTAAAAAAACAAATAAAAAATAACAAAAAATAACAAAACAAGACAGTCAATCACTTTAAGTTTGACTGTCTTATTTTTATATTTGTGTACAAATCATAACAAAAATAAACAAAAATAAACAAAAACGAACATAAAAAATAAACAAAAATAAACAAAAATCGCAGAAAAATAACAAAAAATAACAAATAACTAAAAATAACAAAAAATTCGAATTAAATATATAATAAAAAAAGCACCACAAAATATATCAAATTTGTGGCACTATTAAGAATATAATATTTTTACTATAATTTATCCACCAATTTTAGCCACTCTTTGTAGTGGGTTTCACGGTCGTAGTCGCGCGGAGTTGGGGAGTAGGTTTGATTTGTCTTGTATAATTTGTGGATATCGCGGAGTGATTTGTACGCGCCGAACGCCAGCCCGCACATATAGCAAGCGCCCAAACTCGTAGATTCCGCCTCTTGCGAACGGGCAATAGGGGCGTGCAAGATATCGCTCAAAAACTGCATAAAGGTGTTGTTTTTTGTCATACCACCATCAATGCGCATTGGGTGGCGAAGCTCGACATTTTGGCTCATACAATCATACACCGCGCGGGCTTGATAAGCGATACTCCTCAGCACTGCTCGCACCATATGGGCGGTGGAACTGCCAAGAGTCAGTCCGCAAAACTGCGCAGTTGCACCACTTTTCCAAAAAGGCGCGCCCAAGCCAGATAATGCGGGGATAAACTGCACGCCGTTGCTATTTTCCACTGAGTTTGCGAGAACTTCAGTGTCTGCTGGGCTCTTGATAATTCCTAGTGTGTCTTGGAGCCAGTTGATACACGCGCCCGCGCTATACATATTTCCCTCATACGCATAACTGATACCCTCGCGCGTTTTCCACGCGACAGTTGTGAGGAGTTTCGTTGACAAAATTGGCTTCTCGCCGATATTACATAACATAAATCCGCCAGTGCCAAAAGTAGTCTTGACCTCGCCCGCCTTGGTGCACGCTTGACCAAAAAGCGAGGACTGTTGGTCGCCCAAAATTCCGCCGATTTTTATCAATTTACCGTCTATTATCGTGTCGCCAACATACTCATCGCTATTGACAATTCGAGGTAAACTGTGGCGCGGAATTCCAAAATATTCCATCAATTCATAATCCCAATCTTGGGTGTGGAGATTGTAGAGCAATGTTCGGCTCGCGTTACTATGGTCGGTAACAAAGACTTTGCCCGCCGTGAGATGATAGATGACAAAACTATCCATTGTGCCGAAACATAGGTCCTCATTTACCAGCGCTTGACGAACCTCACGATTATTTTTAATGAGCCAATTCATCTTGGTTGCGCTAAAATACGAGTCCACAAACAACCCAGTTTTGCGATGAATTTTGTTCGCTAATTTGCGGTTGTTGAGAATTTCTTGACAAAGTTCTTGCGTCCTACGACACTGCCAAACTATCGCATTGTAGAGTGGTTCGCCGGTGGACTTGCGCCACGCAACAAAGGTTTCGCGCTGGTTGGTCATACCGATTCCATAAATTGAATCCGCACTGAGGTCTTTTGTGGTTTCTTTTAGGCAAGAATCGACAATGTCAAGAATTTGGCGCGGGTCCTGTTCTACCCACGAGGTCTTGGGGTAGTATTGATTGAGTTTTTTCTGCACAACTCCAAAAAAATTATTATTTTCAGTGTCATACGCAATTGTGCGGATACTGGTCGTACCCAAGTCAATCGCGATAATATATCTCTTATTTTCTTTTGCCAAAATCAGACCTCCTAATTTACTAATATTATTTTACCATTATTTTGTTTTTTTTACAAATAAAAACTTTATACTAAAAGCATTTTGTTTGACTTTGGGCGCGAAAAACACTACAATTACTACTGTAAACTAAATTTAGGTGGTTATTATGGAGAATTTTGAGGTAGCAATTATAGGCGCAGGAATTGTAGGGGCGAGCCTTTTTAGTGAACTAACTCGCAAAGGTGTAAGTACAGTTTTGCTAGAAAAATCTAGCGATGTTAGTAATGGGAGCACTAAGGCAAACAGCGGAATCGTGCACGCGGGGTACGACCCAACACCTAACACGCTCAAAGCGAAATTTAATATCCGCGGGAGTCAGATTTTCCCGAGTATTTGCAAACGTCTGAGCGTACCTATCAAGCAGTGCGGGACGCTAGTTGTATCGGGCGAAAGTGGACGCGCTTCTCTCGAGGAACTACTCAATCGCGGAATTGAAAACGGCGTGTCGGGGTTAAGAATTATCGAGCGCGAGGAACTCCACAATATGGAGCCAAATCTTGCTGACTCGATTGATTTGGGTCTTTTTGCTCCGACTGGTGCGGTAATTTCGCCGTATTTAGTCTGCATTGCGCTCTGCGAAGAGGGGGTTATCAATGGCGGGGTTGTCAAGACTGATTTTTTTGTCAATAAAATCGAGTCTAGTGATTTTGGTTTTATAATTGGTTGCGACAGAGAGGAGGTTTCTGCAAAATTTGTAGTCAATTGCGCGGGGGTCGGTGCAAATGAAATAAATGCGCTCGCGGGGGCGAAAACTTATGATATGCACTATGTCAAGGGCGAGTACATTTTGCTCGATAAATCGCAAAACGGCTTTGTTAGTCGTCCGATTTTCCCGCTACCGACCAAGGCGGGTAAGGGTATTCTCGCGACCCCAACTCTGCACGGAAATGTTATGTTTGGGCCAACTGCGGTACCGTGCGAACCTGATGATACCTCGGTGGACGCTGAGGGAATTGCGACTATAAAAGAAAAAGTTTTGCTATCAGTAAAACAGCCGAATTATCGCAAAACTATCAAACTTTTCGCGGGGGTGCGTGTTGTTTCGGGCGACGATTTTATAATTGACAAAAAGCCGAACTCGAATTTTTATTACACAGTGGGGATTTGTTCGCCTGGGCTAACCAGTGCGCCCGCAATCGCGGAATATTTGACTCAAAAACTTCTCGAGGACGGAATTAAAACTTACCCTCACGAGTTTGTCGCGCGCAAACCATACACAAACACAGCCCAAATGCCTCGTAAGAAGCTTCGCGAGTTGATAAAATCTGACCCGCGTTTTGGCAAAATTGTGTGCCGTTGCGAAAAAATTACCGAGGGCGAAGTGATTGAAGCAATCAACAGCCCATTGCACCCTAGGACGGTGGACGGCATCAAGCGTAGAGTTCGGCCAACTATGGGGCGGTGTCAAGGCGGTTTTTGTCTGCCAAAGCTTATCAAAATAATCGCGGAGCAGTCCGGGGAGAGTCTAGAGCAAGTAACTCTGCACGGTGGTGATAGTAAAATTTTGTCGAAAGCAAGCAAAGGGGGTGCAAATGAAGACTGATGTAGTGATTATCGGTGGTGGACCTGCGGGGCTGAGCGCCAGCCACGGGGTGGCTGGCGCGGGGGCGAGTTGTGTAATTCTTGAGCGCGATAATCGGTTGGGCGGAATTCTCAATCAGTGCATTCACAACGGGTTCGGACTACATACTTTTAATGAGGAGTTGACGGGGCCTGAATATGCACAGCGCTGGATTGATAAAATTAGTAAAAATCCGCAAATTTCCGCGAAGCTTAACTGTTTTGTGGATACTATTACCCCTATCAAAGACGGGTTTTTGGTGTCCGCTCTGTGCGCCGAGGGATTAATTGAAATTCAATGTCGCGCGGTGGTGGTTGCACAAGGTTGTAGAGAGCGCCCTGCGGGTGCGATTATGCTGTGCGGGTCGAGGCCGAGCGGAATTTACACTGCTGGGTGCGCGCAAAAGTTAATCAACATTGACGGCAAAAGTGTCGGCAAAAAGGTCGCAATCTTGGGCTCGGGAGATATTGGGCTAATTATGGCGCGTAGGCTAACTTGCGAGGGCGCAAAAGTTGTAGGCGTGTATGAAATTATGCCCGCGAGTGGTGGTTTGGCGCGGAACATTACGCAATGTCTTAATGATTTTGAGATTCCGCTACATCTCTCGACGACTGTTACGCGTGTGGTGGGGGCGGACCGACTCGAGGGAGTCTATGTCGCGCCTGTTAATGAAAAATTACAGCCCGTATATGACTTGGAAAAATTTGTGGAGTGTGATACCTTGCTACTATCTGTCGGGCTTCAGCCTGAGAACGAAATTTTGCAGAACTTTAATCTTGAGTGGTGCAACGCGACTAACAGTTACACAGTCGACGAGTATTATATGACCAGTCAGCGCGGGATTTTTTTGGCTGGCAATGTTCTTCACGTCAATGATTTGGTGGATAACGTCTCGCGCGAGGGCGAAATTGCTGGCACTTCTGCTGGACAGTATGCGCTCGGGGTGTTAACTATTGATGCGCCGAAAATCGAGATTGAGTTTGATGAGCATATCAAGTATACCTCGCCCAAATATATCCACAATACGGGTTCTGGCGTGGCGCAAATTAGTTTTAGAGTCAACAAAAATTATCGGCGTGTGGTTATCAAAGCGCTGAGCGGAGGTGCGGAAGTGAGCAGGAAGCCGTGCCCTGCTGTAACCGCTGGCGAAATGCAGACCATTGCGATAGATAAATCAAAAATTGTCGGCAACAAATTGTATTTTGAAATCGAGGTACTATAAATGAATAGAGTCCTACAAACAGTATGTATTAGGTGTCCAATTGGGTGCCACTTGACAGTAAAAAAGGTCGGGAATGAGGTGGTAGTCGAGGGAAATTCGTGTCCGCGCGGGGCAGAGTATGGTAAGCAAGAATACACGAATCCACAGCGCATAATTACCGCGGTTTATCGGCTAAAAAACGGCGGGACTCTCGCCACCCGCACCTCAAAAGCGGTGGACAAAATCAAATATTTTGAGGTCTTAAAGGCAATTCACTCCGCGCCCGAGCCAACAGAGCCCGCTCTGGGTGGTGTGTTAATTAAAAATGTCGCCAAAACTGGTGCGGACGTAATTATTACTGCGATAAATTCACAGTTAGACTAATTAATTCAAAGAAAAAAAATCGACTAAAAATATGTAAAAAATAAAAAAAGCGAAGAAATTAATTATCATTGGAGAAATTTCCCGACAACAAAACAAAAAAATTTTTAAATAATTATGGACATTTTACTCAAAATGTGGTAAAATCTAATATAGATTAACTAAGGAGATTTTGTTTATGGACTTTGATAGAGAGAGTTTTGAGGCAACATCTGAGGTTATGGCGCTCGCGACAATTTGTGAGCAGACACCTATGGGCGAGGTTCATGACGGGATTTTCGCTTTTGCGTACGGGCGTGATGGCGAGCAGAACGCTATGCCGGGCGAAAATCGCATTGGCTTTACTATGATTGATATCCGCGAGGGGTTGGGTGGCAATCTCGCCACAAATTCAATGGTCAGTAAAATTTTGTCGTCTGGGCAGATTTTTGAGCAAGACGGCGGTTTGAGTCGTAATCTTGAAAATAATTTTACTGGGGCCAGCGATAGTTTGGATACGCTAAGAAATAGTATCAATCCTTGCTATATCAAGGTTGACAAAGGTCAAGTGCGCGAGCTCAATGAGTTTTTAATTAACACGCTCGGTGGGTGCGACAAATGGGCGCGCGGGTTCGTGGAACGCGCTCGGGTTTTGCGCGATATGAGTAGTTATATGCAAAACGGGTTCGTGCAAAACACGGTGGAAAAGTTGGCTGGCTATGTTCAGTTGGCGCGTGATGTCAACAGAAAAGAGATGATTAGTCGTATCAATGATAATGTGCAGTCGCGATAAATTATCGATTTTTATATATTTTTTACAAGGTGCGTGAGTTCTCGCGCATTTTTTGTTTTTATTTTGTAGTGCAATTTTGAGAATTTTATCAAAAAAAATGCGTAAGTATTTGGAAAATCGCCTAAAATATGATATAATTTGCTATAATCTAAAAAGGAGATACACTATGGGAATTTTAAAAAATATTGAATGGGTGGACTCCAGTAGTAATCTGATTGTCTACAAATTTCCTGTAACAAAGGACCAAATTAACAAAGGGTCCGCGCTAACCGTTCGCGAGAGCCAAGTCGCAATTTTTGTGGACAAGGGGCGACTCGCTGATGTGTTTTTGCCAGGATATTATAAGCTAACTACGGACAATATCCCTGTGTTGACCAAACTAATGTCGTGGAAATACGGATTCGAGACGCCGTTTAAATCGGACATTTATTTTGTCAACACCAAGCAATTCACAAACCAAAAATGGGGGACTGTCAACCCGATTTTAATTCGCGACAAGGACTACGGCGCTGTGCGTGTGCGCGCTTTTGGAAATTATTCGTTTAAGGTCGATGACGCGTATGTGTTTATGCAGAACTTGAGCGGGACAAATGTGCAGTTTAATTCGGACGACATTGTCGATTATTTGCGTAGTTTTGTGGTGGCGGGAATTAGCGATGTGATTGGCGAGAGTCAAATTCCCGTGCTCGATATGGCGGGGAATTTGCAAGAAATATCCAAAATTGTTGAGGAAAAAGTCGCTCACGACTTTACTGCAATCGGGTTAAAACTTACAAAATTCGTGTTCGAGAATTTCTCTCTGCCTGACGAGATTAACAAGGCGCTCGACAAAAATGCTAGTATGGGCGTACTGCGTAAAAACCTCGATGTTTACACACAGGTTGAGACTTTGGACGCTATGAAAGAGGCGGCAAAAAATCCTGGGTCCGCGGGCGGTTCGATGGGTGCTGGTATGGGGCTCGGAATGGGTATGGGAATGGGCAATATTTTTGCTCAAAATATGCAACAAATGAGCAACAATTCAGCTAACGCTGGTAAAGTTTGTCCTATTTGTAATGCAAACGTGCCGAACAATGCCAAGTTTTGTCCTGAGTGTGGGCAAAATATGAAGCCTACGTGCCCGAACTGCGGGGTCGATGTTAAAGCAAATGCCAAGTTCTGCGCCGAATGTGGCACAAAACTAAAGTAATTTTTTTTGAGAGGGGGGACTTTTGTCGGAGAGAACCGACAATAGAAAACAAAATGGCGATTGAGGAAAAATTATATAGTGATGAGAGTGTCGGGACCTCAATTCAAAAATGCCCGAACTGTGGTGGAGAGACGGTTTTTGACGCCAAGACACAAAAAACCAAGTGTCTGTACTGCGGGGCGAGTTTTGAAATTAAAAATGAAGAAAAAGTGTCCGAGCAAGATATTGAGGGCTTGTTGAGTGAGGCGACCGTTTGGAAAGAGGCAGATGTGTATAGTTGCCAGACTTGTGGTGCTAGACAGATTATCAGCAAGCAAGATGTTGCGCTAGAATGTCCGTTTTGTGGAACCTCGCACATTGTCAAGACGGAGGAGTTGCCCGGGCTCAAGCCTCAAGGAGTGGTGCCTTTTAAAATGCCGATTGAAGAGGTTTCGGGGTGCGCGCTAAAGTGGGTCAAGAAGCGTTTTTTTGCTCCGCGCGCTTTTAAAAAGAGTGCCAGCCCTGAAAATATCCACGGCGTGTATAACCCAGTTTTCGCCTTTGACTGCGAGACCGAATCGACTTATAATGGAAGACTAGGGGAGACTGTGCGCAATCAGGACAAGACATACACGCGATATTTTTACATCAACGGGCATATTGAGGTAACTTTTGACGACCTTCTAGTGCAGGCGAGTAGCGCGATTACCACGACCACACTGAATAAAATTTCGCCTTTTAGCACGAATTCGGCGCCTAAGTACACGGATAAATATTTGCGGGGCTACAAGGCGAGCACTTATAACAAGGACGGTAAGGCGTGCTGGAACGAGGGGAAAGATTTGATGAATCAGCAGATTGAGCGCAAGATTTTGAGCCGTTATCACTACGACACGAAAGATTATCTCAATGTCAAAACTGCTTATCTCAAGCAAAAATACAAGTACGTGCTAGTGCCTGTGTATGTCGGGCACCACACTTACAAAGGGAAATTATACAATTTTTATGTCAATGGCGAGAACGGTAAAGTAACGGGCAAGACTCCGATTAGCCCTTTTAAGGTTACAATTGCTGTAATTTTGGGAATTCTTTTTGTAGCGGGAATTATTTTTCTGGCAATGTATTTGGGAGACTAGATTAAATTCATTGATTTTTTGTTAAAAATCATTAAAAATTGTTTATTTTTGTCAATTTTTTGGTGGATTTTGAAATGTTTTAAGAAAATACTGCGAATAAATTTAGCAAAATCAAGACAAAATGCGTATTTTTTGTGGTGTGGAGTGAATTTTTAATAAAAAAATCAGAAAAAATTAAATAAATATTGCAAATAATTTGTAATTTTGAATACAAAACTGTATAATAATTAAAAAAGGGGAAATGTATGGTTTGGAGTGAAATTGCGCTCATCGCTGTCGGCGTCGTGCTGGTGGTTGTGGTACTCGCGTGGATTTGTACCGCGGTTGCTCGCCACCGCAAGAAAAACGGCGATGTTGTTGACGGGGTTTATGTGCGCAAAGATGTGCGTTATACAAAAAATGACGAGGTTACGGGCGCAAAGGGTGCGGTGCGTGTGAGTTTTCGCGAGGGCGATATCGTGTTGGACCGCGGGACGACATATCTTGTCAGTCGGGATAGCAAGTTGTTGCCGGGCAAGTACACCGTTCTCGTTGCTGACGAGAATATGCCTGAGGTTAAAATCCGTGCGAGTGGGCTTGCTCGCTCATATCCACACAATAGCGATATAATTCTTGCTGAGGGCGACAAAATTTGTGCTGTGTCTGGAACCGTAATTTTAAGATAAGGGGTAGAAAAATGAATAGAAAATTTTTGACTCGGTCGCTAATGGCTTTTGCGCTGGTGGTGGCGAGTGTATTGTATTTGTTGAGCGTGTGTGTGCCAGAAAAATTTGACTTTTTTAATCTTGCGTGGGCTGGGCTTATTGTGTCGGGCGCGTGGGGTGTAATAATTTTATTGGACGGAGTTTTTGAGAGAAACATTCCTGTTGTCAAGCGTTTTAAAATTTTAGCTGGTGCGGGACTCATCGTGTGTGGTGTGGTTTGTGCCGTAATGGCGTGTCTGGTTCCGCAAAATTTGGTTGTGCCAATTATCGTGCTCGTAGTGGCGGTAGCAATTTTGCTGGGTGTGTTGGCAACTGGTGGCAAAAAATGGGACGAGGGCGACAATCAAAAAATTGGTTATGAAAATTATTTTCAGCGCAAAGCCCGTGAAGAAAAAGAGAACGAGAAAAATAGCAAAAACTAAATCAAAATGAACCCTAAATGTAGCTTTTTGGGGCTCATTTTTATTTTAAAGTGGGCTAAGCCCACAAAAATATACAAAAATTAACAAAAATTTACTCATAGGTGCAGAACGATAAAGAATTAAAAGACAATAAATTATGACAAAATATGACAAAAAAATATAAAAAAATGATAAAAATTAACAATAATCAATAGAAAATAACAAAAATTACATAAAAATTGTTAATTAAATAAAGTTCGAGCGAGCGCGTTGAACATAAAAGAACTTAAAATCACTTGATTTTTGTGTGAATTATGTGTAAAATTATATGAATTTAGTTAATAGGAGAGGGAAAATGCCTTTTATAAAATGTCCTAGTTGTGGGAGTGAAATTCAGAGTTCTTCGAGCGAGTGTATGTACTGCAAATTCGATATGTCAAATTATGACCGCGACACACGTATCAAGGTCATTGTGCAGGACCCTAATGTTATGCCTCTGGGCAGTAGTGTGTTGACGATTTATAACAATGCGACTGGCGAACTAATTGCCGATGTGCGTTTGGGCGAGATTTTTTATCTCAAAATTACTGAACCGACTGAGATTTTGGTTACAAAAACTGCGTGGCGCAAAGGGAAGGCAGTACTACGCGCCAAGCCAAATGCCACTTATAAAATTATGCTAAAATCTGGATTTTTGACCTCAAAAATTGTGATAAAAGACATCACAGATTGTCCAGAAGAGGCTGGCTGTAGCCATAATGTAATACAAAAATCGACTAAAAAATCAGAAGAAAATAGTCAAAAAACTGCAAAAAACAATGATTAAAAAAGAATTTATAAACTAATTGTAAATCTTTTAGTCTTAATTTCAAATTGCAAAAATATGCGGTATACTGCTTAAATTAAGGGGGATAGTCGCAAATATCTGCGGTTAAGTGGTGGAATTTAGCATTGTCGTATTTTGTTGTTTTTATAATGAGGCAATTTTGAGGCCTTATTTTTTATCCAAGCGGAGTCAATTTTTTATAAAGGGCTTGACTATATAAATAAAGTGTGCTAAAATAACTCAAACTACAAGAGAGGTTATGAGTATGGCAATGACTGAAAGTGAATTGCAAGGGAAATTAATTCATTTTATTTCTTACACACGCTCAAAATACAAACTATATGAGACTGCGGAATTGCAGGTTCCGACACGCGATATTGAGCGATTTGTTTTTCCGAAAGACTGCACGAGTTTTGAGTTGTTTGACCGCATTACTCGGGTCAACGAGCAAGGCGGTGCCGATTTTGTCGGCGAGGTGGTCAACCGCTCACAATACTACATTGGTCTTTCGTTTAACCTACCTGCTCTGAGGTTGGTGTTGGGAGAGAAATCGCCTATTTATCGCGAAATGGAAGCAGAGGGCGCAAAAAAAATCGTCCGAGTTTATGGCGACGAATTTTTAAATATTCACTCCGAGGACCGTGTTTTACATCCTAATACTCTCAAATTCGGCAAGACTTTTTCTGTGCTCCCAGCACAAACCAAGAGTCAAGAAACCGACGCGAGTATGGAGCGCTAGATTATAGTTTCATATTTTAATTTATGCCATTTTAATTTAATCAAATTAAAATGGTTTTTAATCTAATAGCCAAAATCAATCAAAAAAAATTACAATCAAAAAATCACAAATAATAAATTTAAAAAAAGGCAAATTAAAACTTGCAATCAAATCGCTAATAACCAAAAAAACACCTCAAATGGGTGTTTTTTTGGGTTATTTATGTGCAAATTCAACAAAAATCCACAAATTACAACTGATTGACTACATCAATTCCGAGTAAATTAAGACAATTTTTTATTATGGTAGCGGTGCGGTCGATAAGGCTGAGGCGTGCACGCTTGAGCGCGATATCTTCAATATTTAGAATGCTCTCTGTTGTGTAAAACTGACTAAATTTGCTGGTCAAACTAAACAAATAGTTCGTGAGCATACTCGGGTTGAGGTTGCGGTAGGTTGCAAAAAGCGTTTCAGTAAAAGAGTAAAGTTGCTTGATGAGAGCGAGCTCGGTTCGTTGGGTAAGTAATCCAAAATCTGCGCCACAAAAATCGCAATCTGCCTTAGACAAAATCGACTGAATTCGCGCGTAATTATATTGCGAATACAGACTGCTGTCGCCGTTGAAATTTAGAGCACTGTTCCAATCGAATAGCACATTTTTCTCTGGGCTACTCTTCAAAATACTATATTTTAGTGCGCCATAACCCACGATTTTGGCTTTTTCGATGTCGCTAATTCCGCGTTTTTCCTTGATAATTTCGTCCGCTTTTGTTACAATTTCTTGCATAAAATCAGACAAAAGCACGACCGTACCTTTGCGCGTACTCATCTTACCATCGGGCAAAAGCACAAACGAGTAGTGCACCACCTCGGCGGGTTTTTCGCCTAAAAGACGCATAGCGCAACCGATTTGTTGAAAGTAGACTTTTTGGTCCTCGCCCAGCACGATAATGTTGCGGTCGGTGTGTGCTCTGGCTTTGTCGAGACTATAGCAAAGGTCGCGCAAAGCATAGAGACTGGTCTTGTCTTGGCGGGTAACAACTAGCATTGGGTTGTCAATTCCGATTGGTTCGCCGCGTTGGTCTAGCACAAGTCTGCCATTTTCATCTTCAAAAAGCTGAGGTTTTTGTTTTAATTCTTCCAAAACTTTATCCGTGATGTGCTCGTGAATATAGTGCGATTCGTAGTCAAAATGGTCCCACTTGATACCGAGTTCATTAAAAATTGCGGTCTGACCCTTGATACACGTGCTCACAATTCGCTCAAACTCCGCAATAACCTCGGTGTCGCCGTTCTCGAACTTGTTAAGGTATGTAAAAACTTGCTTTTCAATTTCGGGGTCGTCCTTTGCCTTTTCGTTAATGTCGATATAAATCTGCAAAAGGTCGTCAAAAGTAACATTTGGCTGGTCGCGAGTGGCATAAACTAACATCGCAATCTGCTTGCCGACATCGTTCACAAAATAATGTGTGTCCGTTTTCCACCCCAAGAACTTGAAAATTCGCACCAAACTATCCGCAATTAGCGCGTTTCTCGCTCTGCCGATGTGCGGGCTCGCGTTTGGGTTGATACTGGTGTGCTCAATAAGGACAGTCTTGCCTTGCATTCCCGAGAATTTGCTCACTTGGTCCTGGGTGTAAATCAAATTTTCCATCATAGTTTTGGCCAAAAATTTTGGCTGGAAAGTGAAATTCAAAAATCCGCCTACGCACTCAATTTTTTGGATATTTGGGTCGCAAAGCCCCTGTGCAAACTGTTCTGCAATACTCTGCGGGCTCAGTTTTAACTCTTTGCTAAATCTAAAACACGGCAGAGAAACATCGCCGTGGTCATTCGTCGGTGTCTCGAGCGCGTCAAGGATTTTTTCGCGGTCGATGCCCTTTTGCTCACTCAAAATATTCGCTACATAATCATATAAAATATTCATAAATCCCTCGTAAAGTGTAATAAAAGCCTATTTTTTCTGTATTTTTTGTTTATTTTTGTTAATTATTGTCAATAATCTATTTTTTATTGTCAATTTTTGTCCTGTTTTATTGTCAATTTTTGTATTAAACTAACT
>CAVFEX010000007.1:0-972 GCA_963621495.1 bacterium | reverse complement strand
TTTGTTTATTTTGCTGGTTTTAATTAAAATTTGCAAATCTTTTTATATTTTTGTGATTTTCAAAGCGCGAAAAACAAAGAAATTAATTTTAAAAATTACTCGCTATCATTAGAGTTGTCAGCGCGTAGTGCCTCGTTGACTGCGTCTACAGCGGGCTTGAAATGTAGGGCGTAGCACTGTTCCATATAATTCTGAGACGCTGGCAAATCTTTTTTGATTAAGTTTCCGTGTGCCAACTCAATAGCCAGCCACATCATCGCGCGAATTTCCTGTTTGCTGGCAGCGCTATAAATATAATCAATCGCTTCTTCTCGTGTTTTTTCGTTGCCAAGGAGAGTGATGCCGTGCTCAAATTCTGCGAACTTACAGCCATTTTTTACCGACCACATTAATAGTTTTTTCGCTTTTTCGGGGTCTTTTGGTGTGGAGTCGCTACCCATCATATACAACGCCCCAGTAAAATACACCGCTTCGGGTACTTTTTCATTTGCCAAACGCTTGAAAATTTGCGACGCCTTTTCAAGGTCGGGTTTGACACCGATACCCATTAGTGTGCAATAACCAGCGCGGAGCTGAGCTGGAATACTGCCCAATTTTACCGCCTTGCGGAGCCTCTCTACGCCCTCGTCGTGCTTGTTGTGTTGAAAATATGCGGTCGCGAGCAAAAAATTTGCCTCAGCGTCATCGATTTTAGCCCAAATTCCCATAGCTTCGTTGACTCTCTTCGCGCGGTCCACGCTCTTGTCTCGATACAAACTAATTCCCGCCATACAACGTGTGTGATTGTCGTAGTTTGGGTTATTCAAAATTGTGCGATAGTCAACAATATCGCTAAACGGCATAACTCGTAGCTCGCACTTGAATGCTTCGTAATTCAATTGTTGTGGTGTTAATTTTTCCATACATACCTCACTAAAATAAATTTCACATCATTATAACATATAATTTTGAATTTTTCAACAACTCATATTC
>CAVFEX010000006.1:0-14497 GCA_963621495.1 bacterium | reverse complement strand
GAATAGCCCACGGTGTGTATTTCAACGAGTGTTATTATATCACATTATTTATAATAAAGCAAGATAAAATTTACTTTTTTTCAAAAATTTTACCAAATAGTAACGATTTAATTTTACTCTAATCAGTTAAACAAAAAAAAAGCCCCATGTAAATTATACATAACTGGGGCAATTTTTATTCAGCAGTACCCTGTTCGTCCAGTAATTTGTTGTAAATTGTGAAAACTTCATCAATAATGGCATCATTTTCCTCAACTACCAACAACTGGTCTTCATTAGTGTCATCTTCTTCAAATGCAAAAACTATAGCTTCATCATCAGCGACGCCCTCCATTTTCTCAACAGGCTTGAGAATAGCGTATAACTTCTCCTGATAAGGAATTAGCGCGATCTGCTCAAAGCTAACTGGTTTTTCATTCTCGTCGAACAGCACAATAGGATCACTGTTCTCAGGATCCAACAATTTCAAAATTGGATTGTCCATTTCTTCATTCTTTGCCATAACATAGACTCCTTAATTAATTTTCTTGTCCAAATAACTCTGCAAAATGATACTAGCGGCAACCTCGTCAATGACCGTTTTGCGTTTCTCCCGTCTAACGTCTGCACTAATAAGCAATTTCTCCGCACTCACAGTAGTCAATCTCTCATCTTGGTACACGATAGGCAGAGTAGTAAACTTACCAAGTTCCGCACAAAAATCATAAGTAAATTGCACGCGCTCGCCATCAGTCCCGTCCATATTCTTGGGTAGTCCGACAACGATAGTATCCACCTGCTTTTCCACCGCCAACTCAGCGATATATTTCAAATCTTCTTCAAGGGACTTCCTACGATAATTGACAAAACCACTAGCGAACATACCCAAAGGATCGCTAAAAGCGATGCCAATATTAACATTACCAAGATCCAGCCCCATTTTTCTAGGCATATTCCCCCCTTGTAACAAAAGATTTGCTAGATATATAATACCATATTATTTTGATTAAAGCAAACTTTTATGCAATCTTTTCTAAAATAAATTAATTTCTTTCCAACTCTCTCGCTTTATACATAGCAAGATCCTTGTTCGTGAGAATCCTAATATCGCCAAATTCATTTTCTTTGTCAAATTGTGCCTCTACATCCTCAGTGTGTGATTTTAGCTTAGCCGAAACAAAAATACGAGAATTGCCTTTTAGATGCACACCTTTTAACTTAGAATGCCCGGAAATATACGCATTTTCGCTAATCAAAGAATCTTCAATATGAGCACTACTACACGCAACAGCATTCCCTCTTAACACTGATTTACCAGTAATATAAGCATAGTCATACACACTAGCATTTCCGAGCACGCATGCATCTTTGTCTATCCAGCACGAACCATAACGCGACAAATTATGTGCACCACTGACAATTCCCCCCAGCGTACCTGCAGGAATAGTCCTATTAGGGTAGTTTGAACAATAATTTAAAAGTTCCACGTTGGAAATCACCCTAAACAATCCCTCTAATTCGCCGGATAGCGGAATCAGCGTGTATTTATATGTGCGTCTAACTTCTTTGTCAGGGTCAATAACTGAATATGC
This sequence comes from bacterium, assembly GCA_963621495.1. GTDB lineage: Bacteria > Bacillota > Clostridia > Christensenellales > UBA1242 > UBA7867. Next base: position 12,926 of record CAVFEX010000006.1, on the reverse strand, counting down.
GCCTACATAGTCTTCTATTGTAGCCCGCTCAATGCATTTTTTATCAATCAAACAGGAATTTCCGCTCACATTTGATTTATATAACTTGGTTGGCCCCCCAACAACTGCATTACCAGTCAACATAGACCCCAAAACCGAAGCTCTACCGCTAACAACCACATTATCAGTAACAAACGAGCCCGCGACGATTGACAGATCAGCCACAACAGCACTCTTGTCTATATAACTATCAATTACAGCAGCATCACCGCAAACACACGCATTATCTCGCACAACAGAATCTCCATATAACCAGCAAGAACGATTGTAATCCAGATTGCACTCATTTTCAACAAAACCGCCTAAATCCCCTGCTTTTACTGGACCTGTATTGGTGTAAAAATCTTTTAGAGCACGTATTCTATAAACCAGAACTCCATCTGGCTCAATTCTATACTCTTTTTTATCAACTACAAATTTAGTATTCATAAAAACCTCAAAAAATAAGGAGCAAATTTCAAGATTTGCTCCCCAATTTTATAACTTAGCAACTTTTTCTTTCAGCTTTTGCTTACCTTTTTCAATCGCATCTCTGCAAGGCTTGCAAGTTTGGACAATGACAGCACCTGCTACAGCCCCAATCATCATTCCGACCAAAATTCCATCGCACATAACATATCCTCCTTTTTTATTATTGTGTGTAAAATTTCACAAAATAATAAGGAAAATATTGGAAAATTTCTCCTGATTGTTATTTTTTATTAAAAATTTTAAAATCACAGATCTACAATTATGGCATTATTCTTTCGCCAAATTCTTGTAATAATCTTCAACTGCATTTTTGAGCGCCTGAGAAAGTAATCTTAGACAATAACTCTTTTTATTAGGCAGAGCACCCAAAACTGCTATAATTTCATTAGTGTCGAATTCCGAAACTTCATCAACCGTCCTACCAATCAGCAGACTAGTCGCTACAGACGCTGATGCAATCAACACTGAACCCCCAAAAGTTTTAAATTTCGCCTCAGTAACTATGCCGTTATCAACCACTAAATAAAATCTAAGAATATCGCAACACACATCACTACTAGCCTTACCAACAGCGTTAGCTCCTTTTATAATACCAGCATTCTTGGGGTTTTTTAAAATCTCTATGATTTTTGAATTATACATTTACTACTCCCCCTTGCCAACTTGTGATTTTTGCATAGCGGATATTTTACGAAGTTTTTCTACGCATTCCACTAGTTTTTCTACCACAAAATCAATTTCTTCTTTGGTAGTAGATTTACTAATAGAAAAACGTACAGCACCTTGCGCCAAATCTGCAGGTATTCCCATAGCACTGAGCACATGGCTAGTCTCTGTCGAGCCAGAAGAACAAGCCGATCCAGTGCTGACAGCAATATCATTAATATCTAACAATCTCATCAAACTCTCGCCATCTACCATACCAAAAGACATATTTATGTTGTTGGGTAATCTTTGAATTGAATGCCCATTTAAATAAGTCAACTCAATCTTCTGCTCAACCTGACTAATAAAGTAATCGCGTAAGTTCCTCAACTTTTTACTGTTAGCAAGAATATCCCTCGTAGCAATCTCAACCGCCTTACCTAGCCCCACAACGCCAGCAACATTTGTAGTACCAGCACGTAATCCATATTCTTGTTCTCCACCATTCATAAACGGCGTAATCAAAATCTTATTGCTCACATACAGAGCACCCACACCTTTGGGCCCGTTTAATTTGTGCCCAGATAAACTCAAACAATCTATACCCATATCGTGAACATTAAGACTAATTGCGCCCACAGCCTGAGTAGCATCGGTATGAAAAACTACATCTTTTTCTTTTGCAATATTGGCAATAGTTTGCAAATTCTGAATAGTCCCAACCTCATTGTTAGCAGACATAATTGATATCAAAATAGTATCCGAACTCAAATAATGCAACAGTTGATCAATACGCACCAACCCAAACTCATCAACATCAAGATAAGTAACTCTGTATCCTTCGCGCTCCATTCTCTTGCAAGTTTCTAGCACACTAGGGTGCTCGATTTTGGACGTAATAATATGATTACCCTTGTGCCTATACGCCTTAGCAATACCACTAATTGCCCAGTTGTTAGCCTCTGTTGCCCCGCTAGTAAAATAAATCTCTTCTTCATCACACCCGATACCCTTGGCAACCCTAGCACGAGCTATATCCACATAAGATTTAGCATCACGGCCGAAAGAATGCAGACTGTTAGGATTACCAAAACTACCCGTCAAAACGGGCATCATTTCAGCCAAAACCTCACTAGACAAGGGCGTAGTTGCAGCATTATCCATATAAATTTTGTTCATTCTGCTCTCCTTTTTTGTTGTTACTAAGAGTAGTATACCACAAAACTGCAAAAGTGTCAATACCCAAATAAAAACAGCCTCGTCTACTAATGTTGAGCAAACTATAGATTTTATCTCTAGTTGTTCCTTAGAATAAACAAGACTGTGAAATTTTATAAATTAGCCTCGATAACATTTAAAATATAGTCTTTTGTTTTGAGCCCAATCTCTTTTGCAATTTCCTTTCCATTTTTAAAGAAAATCATCGTAGGTACGCTCATAATGCCGAATTCTTGCGCAAAATTCATACACTCATCAATATCACATTTTGCTACTATGACGTCCTCACGCTCATTCGAAATCTGCTCTACAATAGGTCCCAACATCTTACAAGGGCCACACCAAGTCGCAAAAAAATCGACTAGAACCAATTTGTCGCTATTAATTATTTCTCTAAAATTGTCATTTGTAATGTGAACTATAGCCATTTTTATTAATATCTCCTTATACAATATAGCCTTTATTATACCACATTTTATACAAAAAACAAATAAATTCTATGAAATTTCTTTGATAATTTTGTCTGAAAAATTACAAAAATGTGTATAACCGTTTTGCCCTAACACGTCGAGCTGATGAGTAACATTCTTTTTAATCAAGACTGCAGAAGCGTTACAGTTTTTGTTGATAGACTGTATATACCGCAAAACTTCTACATAATCATCATTGGTACCATACAACACAGCAACAGTCTGCTCGTTTCTTTTTGAATTTTTATGCATTTCGGAATACAAATAACAAGTAGGCTCAAATCCAAGCCCCAACCCAACTGCTGGAACCGATTTCCCCATAAGTTTCTCAACCATATTGTCATATCTGCCCCCACCAGCACAAGCTCCGGTCAAGCCCGGCAAAAAGAATTCATACACAAGTCCAGTGTAATAATTCTGACCGCGCACGATAGATATATCAAATTGCGCTGTAAACTTATTAGACGCCAGAGCATTTACACTGTCTATAACATACTTTACACTATTCAACACATCAGCACGCACCCCGCACGATAACAAGACATTATAATAATCTACTTGCGCATTCATAACACTCTCAATTTGTTCCAACAGAAGATAAGTGCTCTCATTTGCAAAACCGCGCGAAATCATCTCAGAACGAACACCTTCCAAACCTATTTTGTCCAATTTATCAAGGCAGATGCATATATCTTTCTCCTGCGAAGAAGTAAAACCTGAAAACGCAATAATATCAGACAGAATACGCCTATCATTAATTTTGACAACAATATCACAAAACCCCAACGCTTCAAAAGTTTTTGCGGTTGTATTAATGATATCAATTTCTGCATTATTGCTAGAATCCCCTAAAATATCAATATCGCACTGTGTAAATTGCCTATTTCGCCCAAGCTGAGGCCTATCAGCCCGAAAAGATGAATCAATCTGAATAGATTTAAAAGGTAATGGCAAGATATTTTGATTATTAGCATACAACCTAGCTAGTGGCACTGTCTGATCATATTTTAGCCCAATATCCACAATATCACTTTCTTTTAAGTTGGGTTTACTTAGGTCAAGTTTTTCCCCACGCTTGAGAACTTTGAATATCAATTTGAGATTGTCTCCACCATCACTGCCCAAAAGGTTATCGATATTTTCTAGTATTGGTGTCCCAATTTGCATAAAACCGAAACTCTTGTACGATTTGAGAATGATAGACTTGACCTCTTCACGCATAGCCATTTCACTTGGCAAATAATCTTTCGTCCCTCTCACAGGATTGGTATCTTTGTTCAATTTTACACCCCTTTACATAATGTACTTACTAATGTCATACTGTTTTATAGAAGAAGCCAACACTTTTTGAACCAACTCTTTTGTAATTACGACCTTGCTCATAGGATAATTACCGTCCGCATCAAAACTAATCTCGTCTAATAGAGCCTCCATAATAGTGTGCAAACGTCTAGCCCCGATATTTTCCTGATTCTCGTTTTCAAGTTCAGCGATTCGAGCTATCTCCTGAAGAGCTTCCTTATCAAACTGCAAATCAATATTGTCTACTCTAAGGAGCTCTGCCTGTTGCATAGTAATGGCATTCTTGGGCTGAGTTAAAATATTATAAAAATCTTTCGCAGTAAGATTATCGAGCTCTACTCGAATTGGAAATCGACCTTGCAATTCAGGTATGAGATCCTCTATTTTTGCAATATGAAATGCTCCAGCGGCGATAAATAAAATATAGTCCGTCCTGATCAGCCCGTATTTCGTATTGACAGTACACCCCTCTACAAAAGGCAAAATATCTCTTTGCACACCTTCACGAGAAACATCTGGTCCACTACCGTGCCCGTGAGCAATAGCAATTTTGTCAATTTCATCAATAAATATAATACCCTCTTGTTCTGCTCTGCGCACACCCTCTTCATTTACGGCGTCCATATCCACGAGCCTATTGCTCTCTTCGTTCACAAAATTACGCCTAGCTTGAGCTACAGGAATTCTACGAATCTTCTTGCGTTTTGGCAAGAATCCATCTAGCATATCATTTATGTTAGATTCTGGTGCACCTGGTATAATTTCAATCATTTTTGGAGCTTCTGTAATTTCAACCTCAACAAGCTCTTGATCGTACTTACCCATTTCAATATCCTTGAGCAGTTCATCGGCAAATTTATTATTATCCCTGTCTTTGACCACAATCTCCACTGTATTTTCATCGACAGTCGAGGTAGATGTTTCGGACTTTTCATTTATTTTAAACTTACCACTCTTGAGCATAAGATCACGAATTCTCTTGTTAGCATTGTTTACAGCCGTCTCTCTTATTGCGTCAAATTTTTCATCTTTTACCAATCTAATAGACGTCTCCACCAAGTCTCTAATCATACTCTCGACATCGCGCCCGACATATCCAACCTCAGTATATTTTGTGGCCTCAACTTTGACAAATGGGGCACGCACAATTTTAGCTAAACGCCTAGCAATTTCGGTTTTACCCACTCCTGTAGGGCCCTTCATCAAAATATTTTTTGGTGTTATGTCTTCACGCAGATTCTCCGGCAATTTACTGCGACGATAACGATTACGCAGAGCAACCGCTACTGCTCTTTTCGCCCTGTCTTGACCAATTATATATTTATCAAGTTCAGCTACGATTTCTTTCGGAGTCAATAATTCCATAATTACTCCACCTCCTCAAAAAAGAAATGTTTGTTTGTATAAATGCAATAATCTCCCGCGACGTCTAGTGCTTTTTCAACAATAGCGCGAGCAGATAACTTGGTATTATCATACAATGCACGCACAGCTCCCAAAGCGTAATGACTACCCGAACCCACCGAAGTAAATTCTTCACTAGGACGGCAAACCATACCATCGCCCATAAAGATAAAAATATCATCTTTGTCAGCGATAACCATCATCACTTCCAAATTAGGGTGCATAGAATTAGCGTTCTGCCAATTATTTGAAATTTCCACTAACGCGCGTTGCAAATTTCCAGAATACTTGTTAAGATTTTCTTCCAAAAGTCTCAGTACCGCCAAATTATGACTAACAGTCCCCGCCATACCAACTATAACTTTATCATTGTATATACGGTGCAATTTTTTGACACCATCTTTAAAAACCATCGTATCCAATGTCGCCTGGCTATCGGCGCCGATGACAGTTTTACCATTCCTGCGACAGGCAACGATTGTTGTCCCTCTTACACTATTCATATTTTGATTTCCTCCTTTAAATTAGTAATTTTAGACAAAGCCCGCTCAGCAAGACGCCTCTTTTTGTCGCTTTTTGGAGCGGAGATTGGCTTGAGTAACCCCCAATTAATATGCATTGGCTGAAAATTGCTAACACTACCGCACAACAAGTAGTTTTGTAATGCACCAAGGCAAGTTTCGGTACCAAAATCTATCAATGGCTGATTATTAATATATTTTAACATATTCAGACCACAAAGTAAACCACTTGCGATAGATTCTATATATCCTTCAACACCACTAATCTGACCCGCAAAGAAAATATTGGGGTTCTGTCGCAATTGCGAAAATTTGTTGAGATATTTAGGTGCATTGATATATGTGTTTCTGTGCATTACACCATATCGCAACCACTCAGCTTTGCCTAGAGCAGGAATCATGGAAAACACTCTGCGTTGTTCGGGAAAAGTCAAATTCGTCTGAAAACCAACCAAATTATACATCGTACCCTCCACATTTTCCTTGCGCAACTGCACAACAGCATATGAATTGTCAAACTGAGTCGGTTTGAGTGGCCCACATCGCATAACCTCATTCCCGCGTCTTGCCATAATTTCAATAGGTAGACAAGATTCAAAATTAATTTCTTTCTCAAAATCGTGCAATTCCACCCGCTCTGCTATAGATAACTCAGAACAAAAAGCGTCGTATTCCAACTTTGTCATGGGACAATTTATATATCCCTCTTCAGTAATATAAGCATGACGAAAATCTATACTTTCCCCGCTCACTATGGGAGCAACAGCATCATAAAAATACAATTTTTCGCCAACAAGGTTGGCTAAAAACTGTGTCAACTTATCCGAGCATAAGGGACCTGTCGCCACAATAATGGGCGAGTTCAAATCAAAAGATTCAACTTCCTCGTGAATAACATTTATAAATTGATTTTGAGTAATTCGACGAGTAACTTCTGCACTAAATTTTTCTCTATCTACAGTCAAAGCCTTGTCTGATGGCAATTTTGTAGCATCAGCGCACTCTAATAATTCACTACCTAGAATACGCATCTCTGCCTTTAAAACACCAGTAGCAAAATCAAGCGTGTCTGATTTTAAAGAATTTGAGCAAACTAATTCCGCAAAATTAGGATTGTGGTGCGCAGGAGAGAATCTGCAGGGTTTCATTTCGTACAAGTCCACCCGCACTCCAGAGTTAGCCAATTTCAGTGCAGACTCACACCCCGCCAGCCCGGCACCGATAATCGTAACTTTTTTCATTACCCTTCTCCCTTTATTATGCATTCTTATTTTCAGTTTTTGCTATTGACTTGATATTTTTGCACTCTGGATAATTGCTGCACGCTAAAAATTTACCAAATTTCCCCGTACGTTCCACCATATTATGACCACATTTATCACAAAGCATATCGGTCTTGGTTATCGGAGTGTCGCGTTTATTATTCTTTATATAGTTGCAACTGGGGTAATTACTACATGCCACGAACTTACCAAATTTCCCTGTCTTAATTACTAATGGGCTACTACATTGAGGACAAAGTTCAATCGCGCTGTCAGCACCATGGCTCTTTTCTATGACTTTACCATCAGCACCAATATTCATAATATTTTTGCAATTTGGATAATTACTGCACGCCAAAAATTTGCCAAATTTCCCTGCTCGCTCCACCATAGAGTGTCCACACTTATCACAGAGAATATCAGTTTGTTTTATCTCAGGATTATCTCCAAAATTTTTCTTGAACATACAAGCTGGGTAATTACTGCACGCTAAAAATTTACCAAACTTACCAACACGGACCACAAGTTTACTACCACAATCAGGACAATTTTCATCTACCACGTCTTCAGTTTCAGCACCATTTTCATTCTTGAGATTTTTGATGTTTTTACACTTTGGATAATTACTACAGCTCATAAATCTGCCATATTTCCCTGTCTTGATTACCATATGACTACCACATTTTTCACAAATCTCATCAGTATTTTCCACTGGAGAACGCAAGGATTCGCCTGCCTCTTCCATTTGCTTTTTAAATCCTTCATAAAACTGTGCCAAAACTGTATGCCAATCCTTGTTACCATCTGCAATTTCATCAAGATTATTTTCCATATCAGCAGTGAAACCAATATCCATAACATCGGGAAAATGCTCAACTAATAAATCTGTAACAGCACACCCTAATTCAGTAGGACGAATAAATTTGCCCTCATTTTCTACATATTTACGATTAAAAAGCACAGAAATAGTAGGCGTATATGTAGCAGGACGGCCGATCCCTTTTTCTTCCATTGTTTTAACCAAGCTAGCCTCAGTATAGCGCGGTGAAGGTTTTGTAAATTTTTGCTCAGTTTTAATATCCTGTAACTCTACAATCTCCCCTTTGACTAAAGGCGGAATATTTACCTGATTATTTTCATCATCTTTATCTTTGTCTTTTGGCACATATTCCTGATATAATCTAGTAAATCCGTCAAAAATAGGAGTGCGCCCGCTCGACCTAAATGTGTAGTCTTTAACTAAGATATCTACCGAAACGGAATCGTAAGTAGCAGAACTCATCTGACTAGCCAAAAACCTCTCATAAATCAACTTGTACAACTTGTACTGGTCTTCAGGCAAACTACTCTTGACACTTTCCGGCGTAATATCTATATATATAGGTCTGATAGCCTCGTGCGCATCTTGAGCGGATTTTTTTGATTTATAGATATTGGGAGACTCAGGATAATACTTTGCCCCGTATTTATTAATTATATAGTCTTTTGCCATTTGCTGAGCTTCAGGAGAAACTCGTACAGAATCAGTACGAATATAGGTTATGAGAGCGGTCTTACCCTTGCCTTGCAACTCTACACCTTCATACAAATTTTGGGCAGCCATAGTAGTTCGTTTTAGGTTCAACCCAGCCTTATTGAGCGCATCTTGTTGCATGCTACTAGTAATATAAGGTGCTGGCGGATGAGATTTTGTTACACTTTTTTTGATATTTTCAACACGCCACTCTTGTCCATTTATATCTTCTAAAAAAGCATCTTTCTGTTCGACAGATGTAATCTTAAACTTTTTATCCCCTTTGTTTAATAGAGTAGCTTTAAAAGACTCAGCACTTTTACCGAATTTGTTTAATATAGCATTAATAGCCCACCATTCCTCAGGCTTGAAATTAAGAATTTCACGCTCTCTATCGACTACCAACTTTAAAGTAACCGATTGCACACGACCAGCACTCAAATTGGGCTGAATTTTGCGACACAAAATCGGAGACAGTCTATAACCAACAATGCGATCCAAAATTCTGCGCGCCTGCTGAGCGTCTACCAAATTTGAATCAATCGCTCTAGGCTGATTGATAGCTTTTTGCACGGCATTTTTAGAAATTTCATTAAATTCAATACGAATATTGTCTTGTGGATTGAGATTTAATACGTTTGCAACGTGCCAAGAAATTGCCTCCCCCTCTCTATCAGGGTCGGTCGCTAACAATATACTATCCGCCTTGCTAGCAATACTAGTTAGCGAATTCACAACATCTTGTTTGTCGGGTAAAATCTCATATTTGGGAGCAAAATTATGGCTAATATCTACCCCAAAGCCGTGTATAGGCAAATCTCTAACATGGCCCTTGGTAGCAAAAACCTCATAATCTTGCCCTAAATACTTTTTGATAGTTGCTCTTTTACCAGGTCCCTCGATGACAACTAATTTCATAAATCCTCCTACTCCTGGGTCTATTTATCAGCAATCCATTTGAGAATTACCATACCAAAGAAAAGAAAACAGACAACTTGTGTTATAGTCGAGAACATTATTGTTCCTTCCTTGCGTAAAAATTACCCGGTAGTTTTTTAATTAAACCACGAATTTCCATTAATGTCAACAATCCGAGCAACTTTTTAGTATTAAAATTCAAATTTTTTGCAATTTGGTCCAAATGAGTATCCTCATTTTGAATAGATTCATACACAGCTAATTCATCATCGCGTAAGTTTACTACCTTATCTACACGGCTAATTGGCCGTTGATTTTGATTGATTACCTCACGATAAATAATATCGTCATTTAACTTGTTTACAACTTCTTGTGGATCGGTTACACAAATCGATCCAAAGTATTTGATAAGGTCGTTGGTTCCCCCACTAGATGTACTGTTACAATTTCCAGGCAAGGCAAAAATCTCACGATTCATATCCAGCGCAAAGTTTACAGTGGTCAGAGAGCCACTTTCTCTGCGCGCCTCCGTAACGAGTATACCCTCACATATACCAGCAATTACCCTATTTCTTCGTGCAAAAGCGTAATTCATGGGTTCAAAGTCGGGATAAAATTCTGTCAAAACTAGACCGCCAGCCCTCACAATATCGCGCGCGAGGTTGGTATTGAGTACAGGATAAATCATCCTGAGTCCGTTAGGTAATATGGCAATAGTTTTGGTATTATTCTTGAGTGCTGTCTCATGCGCGACAGTATCAATACCCTCAGACAAACCACTGACAATATTAAAGCCACACTTACCGATCTCCCTAGCAAATCTCTCAGTCTGCTCTCTACCATAGCGTGTACAAACACGCGAACCGACAATTCCTAAGTTTCTACCATTAATTAGAGACAAATCCCCCACATAAAACAATACAAATGGTGGATAATCTAGTTCTCTCAATTTGGCAGGATAATCAGGGTCAGTCATACAAATATATTTTATTTGTGTCTGTTTATCCAAATCAGCTACCACACGATCAACTAGACCAGTGTGCCTTACTGACATCAAATCTTTGAATTCTTGACTAGTCAAATTATTAGTAATTTCACCCTCATATTTATCCAGCTCCCACAATTTTGATGGTTCCTTGTAAGAAAAAAACAAATTATAAAGGGTACAAAAATCTAATTCACACATTGATAGCCAAATAAAAACTTTATCTAATATTTCCATAATCACATCCAATATTTTTTGTCCATTGAGCGATACCCTATTGCCTCAGCAACATGTTGCATACCAATATTCTCACTGCCGTCAAGATCGGCAATTGTCCTAGCAACTTTGAGTACTCTATTATATGCACGAGCCGAAAGGTTTAACTTGTCAAACGCCTCTTTTATGAGTTGCTCACTTTCATTATCTAGCTTGCAATACTCGTTTACCTGATTTGCACTCATATTAGCATTACATTTGGTGCTGGTGCCCTCAAATCTAGCTAGTTGAATACGACGAGCCTGATTCACGCGCTCACGAATCACAGCACTCTTTTCCTCGAGTTTGTCTGTAACCTTTAAATCCTCAAAAGATACACCATCTACTTCAATATGCAAGTCAATTCTGTCCATTAATGGTCCACTCATCTTCTCAAGATATTTGTGAATCTGTGATGGAGAACAACGACACTCTTTGGTTTTACTCCCATAATTACCACATGGACAAGGGTTCATACTAGCGAGTAGCATAAAATGCGCTGGGTACTCAATAGTATTATTGACGCGCGCAACAGTAATCGTGCCGTCTTCTAGTGGCTGGCGCAAAGTCTCAAGAGTTTTGCGGTTATACTCCGGCAATTCGTCAAGAAACAACACCCCATTATGCGCCATACTAATTTCGCCAGGTTTGGCTTTTGCTCCACCACCGGTCAGCGTAATTGCAGTGGTGGTATGATGAGGCGAACGGAACGGCCTACGCCAAACAATACCCTCGCTAGGGTCCAAAATTCCCGAAATACTATGAATCTTGGTAACCTCAAGAGCCTCCTCAAATGTCATACCCGGCAAAATAGTCGGCATACATCTAGCAAGCATAGTCTTACCCGCTCCTGGAGGTCCAATCATCATAAGGTTATGTCCACCAGCGGCGGCAATCTCCATTGCACGTTTGGCAACAGTCTGCCCACGTACATAGCACATATCATTTTGCTCTGTCGCAGGCAATTCTAGATCAAAAAAATTACGATGCGCAATAGGTTCCTGCAAAATTGTCCCACTCAAGTGATATACCACATCGGATAATGTCCTCGCTGGATAAATCTCGACACCATCAATAAAACTAGCCTCTACAGCATTCTCAGAAGGAATAAATACTTTTTTATGCCCTAATGAACGTGCGGCTATCAATAGAGGCAACACTCCTTGCGCACGTCTAACTGAACCATCTAGCCCCAATTCCCCTACAAACGCATAATCGCTGATATCGGGACAAACAATCTCCCCGGTACAAATCATTAACGCAATGGCAATAGGCAAATCATAAATTGGGCCCTCTTTCTTGGTATCAGCAGGCGCCAAGTTGACAGTTAACTTGAGCATCGGAAATTTAAATAGTGAATTCTTGATAGCGCTACGAATCCTCTCCTTACTCTCTTTGATCGCCGTATCGGGTAAACCAACGATATCAAACTTTGGTAAGCCGTTGTTAAGATCGGCCTCAACAACCAAATCAAATCCCTCAATTCCGGTCAACCCTAATGTCTTTACTTTAGCTAACATTTCACTTCTCCTTTCGAAATTTCTGACCACATTATAACACATATTTTTAAAAATGCAACTATTTTTCGAAAAATAATAGAAAAATTGTTTGTTTTTGTAATTTTTTAGCTTTTTTTTGTAAAAAAATGATATTATACTTGACAAATGCATAAAATTATGGCAATATTTTACTAAATTTAGTGCCAAGGTGGTGAGAAAATGACAATGATCGTTGTGGGCAAAGATGAATCTTTGGACAGCGCATTAAAGAGATTCAAGCGCAAATGTCAAAAAGATGGTATCATCGGCGACTTGCGTAAACACGAAGCATACGAAAAGCCTAGTGTAAAGCGCAAGAGAAAAAGCGAAGCTGCTCGTAAACGCAATAGAAAATAGTTTCTATTAAATACTAAATGATTTGAGT
>CAVFEX010000005.1:2462-17222 GCA_963621495.1 bacterium | reverse complement strand
ATGCTATGCATAGTACTATGCATAGTATGCAAAAAACCACGGTAATAATAGTATAAATTGCCACAATTTTAGTTTCAAACACGCCTTTTTTCTCAAAATGATGATGCAGTGGTGCCATCAAAAATATTCGTCTGTGTGTTCGTTTGAAATGCAACACTTGGAGAATTACACTCACTGCGCTAGCAACAAAAACAATGCACATTATTGGTAGCAACAATGTCCAGCCCCCAAAAACAGCAAGGCTGGTAATTAGTCCTCCCAGTCCTAGCGACCCTGTGTCTCCCATAAAAATTTTTGCGGGATAAGAATTAAAACACAAGAATGCTAACACACCACCGCTAGCGCTAGCCCCTAATAAAGTCAAATTATTCATTTCACTAGCTAATAAACTCTCACTATTAAAACTCAATTGTTCACCAGTGATAAATAAAATCACACAAAGACTTGAGAGTATTACAAAACTAGTGCTACCAGCGAGGCCGTCTAGCCCGTCAGTCAAATTTGTGGCATTTGTCATAGCTAAAAATACGAAAATCGTAAACGGAATTATCCACCAATCAATATCCACCTCGCCCCAAAAAGGTACAAATAGCCTAGAGCCAATAGGGCTATAATAATACATAAAAAACCCCACAATTATAGCAATACCTACCTGCCCTATAACTTTTTGATATGCTCTAAGACCCAAATTTTTATGCGTGTGCACCTTGATAAAATCATCTAGAAACCCCAACAAACTATACCCTAATAGCACTCCTACCGCTACCAACATCATACTGGCTTGTCCATTCATTAAAATAATAGAGCATATTGCCGTGGGCAATACAAATATTAGCCCACCCATAGTGGGTGTGCCTTGTTTTTTCTGATGTGCTGTTACGTATTCCAAAATCTCTTGCTTTGCACCGACCTTTTTTGTGAGTTTTATGATAATTGGTGCTAGCATTACACTTATCACAAAAGTTCCCAAAAATGCCAGTAATTTTATCATTGTTTTTGCCTCGTTTTTTTATTTTTTTGCCTCTTGTAAAACCTCAAAGTCTGAGTAGTGAATTTTTTCGCCAGCTATGTCCATATAGTCTTCTGCCCCTTTGCCAGCTATCACTAGCACATCATGGGGGCGGAGTTCTGCTATTGTGGTTAGTATGGCTTCTTTTCTGTTTTGTATGCAACGATAATTCGTGCTCACACCTTTGATACCTTCCTCTATTTGCGAAATGATACTATTAGGCTCTTCTAGTCTGGGGTTATCACTAGTAATGACAGTATAGTCAGCTAATTCCCCACTAATTGCTCCCATTATGCTTCGTTTTGTAGTATCACGATTTCCGCCACACCCAAACAAGGAAATCAGCCTACCTTTTGTAATTTTACGAATACTTGATAAAATATTTGCCAATCCATCAGGCGTGTGTGCATAATCTATCACAGCATATGCGCCATTTTCGCATGGAATAATATTACATCTGCCGGGCACAAAATCACAAGTCCCGAGGCCGAATGCGATCGCTTTTGAGTCTATCCCCAAGCCCATACACGCAGTCGCCACACCTAGTGCGTTGTATAGATTAAATTCGCCGATCAACCTCATATTGACGGCGCGCAATTCATCATTAAGGTTAATAACGAAACTCGTCCCCAAAATGCTAGTAGTTATTTTAGTCGCAAAACAATCACTCGGATTTTTTAGCCCAAAGGTAAGAATTTTTTTCTCTTTGTGCATCAAAATATGCTCACGAATTCGTTCGTCATCGATATTGGCAACTTTTATCCTGCAAAATTCATCGGTTAAAAAACGCAATTTTGTATCGCGATAATTTTCAAAACTGCCAAAAAAATCTAAATGGTCCTGAGTAATGTTCGTCAAAATTCCCGCATCGCACACCACTCCCGCCATTTTGTCTAGGCTAATTGCGTGCGCGCTAATCTCCATTACCACATAATCAACTCTTGCCTTTGCCATCTTAAAAAATAATTTGTGCAACTCTATTGGATCTGGAGTGGTTAAACTAGAAGCAATTTTTTTATCCCCTATCATATTACAAATCGTGCCAATAAGTCCTACCTTATAACCAGCAGTTTCTAATATACTCTTTAGCATATATGTTGAGGTTGTCTTGCCGTTGGTTCCCGTACAGCCGATAAGTTTAAACTTGCTACGCGGGTTATGCCAAAAATTACTAGCCATACGCCCCATCACTGCCCGAACATTATCTACTACAACTTGAGGCACCCTAACCCCCTCTACATAATGCTCCACCACTAGCGCTACGGCGCCCATAGACACAGCAACGCTAGCCAAAGTATGCCCATCTACATTTTGCCCCTTGATACAAAAATACAGCGAATTTGGCAACACCTCGGTTGTACTGCAAGTAAGGTGTTGAATTTTAATGTCCTCAAAATTGTATGATTTGTAAGTTGTATTACATAAAATCTGTGATAATTTCATTTTTAACCTCTTGAAAAAAATTATATATAATTTCCTAGCGCATTTTTTGTTAAAAGCAAAATAAGTCCTTTTACGACAAAACTAGACTACTTTCCAAATCCCACAAAAACCTATTCAACTTTTTCTTCTGTGCCCAAGAAAATTATCCCGCCCGCAAACAACATTTCCCCCGCGGGTACATTTTGCCACACTACATAATCGCCATCGCCACCAATTTCGTACTCCAATTTTACCTCTCTAAGTTTAGCTACAGCGTCAGCAATGCTCATTCCTACTAGATTTGGCACAGAAATATTTGGCTCTAAAATTTTGAGGTCGGAAACTAAGTTTGTTGGCGCAATGTTTAAATACGTAAAAATTCCGCTAAAAATTTGCTTTGCATACGGCGAAGCCACCATACTGCCATAGTACACCCCCGTGCCCGGTTCATCTACACAAAGTAGCAAAACATATTGTGGATTTTCCACAGGATAGCACCCCACAAAACTCGACACATACTTGCCATTAGCGATATGACCATTTTCATATTTTTGCGCAGTACCTGTTTTGCCACCGATTCTATATCCTGGCACAAAACTGTATAGTCCCTTGGTACTTACCACTCCTTCCATTAATTTTGTAACAGTTTCGCAAATTGATTTGTCCAATACTTGTCGCACAGCCATACCGCCCCATTCTTTTGTCGCGCCATCTTTTTCAATCGATTTGAGGAAATGTGGCCGATACAATGTCCCGTTTACCACAGAGCAAACACCAGTTATCATCTGTAGTGGAGTAACAGCCACCGCTTGGCCGAAAGAAATTCGCGCCAAATCCACATTTTTGACCAGATTTTTGTCCATCAGAATTCCCGCACTTTCACTAAAAAAATCTACCCCAGTTGCACTTCCAAAACCAAACCTAGTCAAATACTCATATAATTTGTCCTTGCCGAGCCTGAGCCCTAGGTCCATAAATACGCTGTTACAACTATTGCTAAGCCCCTCAGCCAAAGTTTCCGAACCATGCCCTTTTGTTCGCCAACACTTAATTTTTTCGCCATCGACAATTCTAAACCCAGGATCAAAAAACTGTTCATCAACAGTGGTTACACCCTCGCTTAGCGCCGTAGAAATAGTAAAAAGCTTAAATGTACTGCCAGGTTCATACACGTCTACAATATTTACGTTTTTGCTATATTCGATAAGTTTTTCCACTTCATTGCGCGGAGGGTTATTGAGGTCAAAACTCGGCCTAGTCGCCATTCCTAGAATTTCCCCGTTGTTAGGGTCCATCACAATCGCGGTTACGCCTTTTGCCTTTTGTTCGTTTAGTGCCCTATAAGTTACATCTTCTAGCACACGCTGAATACCCATATCGATAGTGAGAGTTATATCACAACCAGCAACCCCGGGCACAAAACTCGTAGTGGCTTTTGATAACTCCAACCCGGTAATTGTACTCTCTGTGAGAGTCTTGCCGTCCGTTCCTGTGAGAAAATTGTCATAATACGCTTCTAATCCTGCTTGGCCAGAGTTATCGATATTAGTTATACCCAGCACATTGCAAAGTGCATCGCTATATGGATAAAGCCTAGTGCTTGTTTCACTCAAAAACACGCCATCTAGCCCACACTCAATGATTTGCACAGCGCGTTCTCTATCCACCTGTCTAGCGATTCGAGTTTCGCTGACGCCACGCTTTTGGGCATTTTCGAGGACATATTCATACTCTAGCCCGAGTTTGTCCGCCAAAATCTCAGCCACCCGCTCAGGCTCGGTAATGCTACTCGCCCGCAAATATACATCGTAACTTGTATAACTACTGGCGAGCACCGTGCCGTTGCGATCGAGAATTTTCCCTCTCAAGCCAGCGATTGGCAAGTCGCGTGTCCATTGGCTAATTGCTCTAGTCTGTAGCGAGCGCCCTTGTATGACCTGCACCACAAAAAGTTTACCGATAATGCACAAAAATAAAAAGGTTATTATGCATATCACGCACAATAACCTTTTGTGTAAATTACATTGATTATAAAAAACTTGCATAAGCCTCCCTTTTTTATAGAGGACTATCTACCGAACAAATAGGATATAAACTTTGCTAACCTGTTAAAAAAGTTGTCCGAGGTTACAATATCAGGGCTAACAGTGGGAGAAATGTCAATTTCGCCACCGTTATTCACAATTTCACGCATATTTTCAGGAATTTTACCAGATTCAGCAGAAATTTGCCCCTCTACACCATCTAGAGCCTGCTCCTGTTGGATCAACATATTTTCTGTAACACGGGTTTGCCTTTCAATATTGCCAATTGAGAGAGCGTTACATACCACCAACCCCACTAGGAGTACTAGACAACACGCACCAGTGGTAATCCAAAGTTTCATTCTGCTAGTAGATTTTTTACCCAAGTGCTTACTCTTTTTTGTCTCTTTCGATGCCTCAACCTCGTCAATTTGGATAGTCGGCGTCTCAAAAGTACGCACCACATCTTGATACGATTTTGAGCGTACAATACGTTCTAAGTTATCAGGCTCGCTCTCGCTAGTAATTTCATTAGCCTCGCGTGCAGAATTTATGGTTTCTCTATCTATCTCGTTGTAGACTTTGTCGAGTCCACTCGCCGTGTGTGAATTATCAAAGCGCGCAAACTCACGCTCAATCTCGCTAGTTTGCCCTACTAAGATAGAATTTTCCTTGAGTTTGGTGTCCACAATTTTAGCGACATCTTGTTCGTTAGTCGGTCTCTCTAGCGTAGCCGTTACACTATCTTTTGAATTAAAAGACATAATAATATACTCCTAATTTTTATAATTTAGTACTATAATTTCTCCACCACGCGCAATTTTGCACTATGCGAACGCGGGTTATTCGCTAGTTCGCTATCACTCGGCGTTATCGGTTTTTTGCTAATTTTTTTGACCTCCGCCACGTGATGACACACGCAAAGGGGCAAACTTTTGTCGCAAATACAGTCGGACGACAATTCAGAAAACACTTCTTTTGCAATACGGTCCTCGAGCGAATGAAACGTAATCACAGCCAGCCGACCGCCTTTGCTTAGCCCTCTGCGTACGCAGTTAAATAGGAATTCGCGTAAGTTATTTAGTTCGCCATTGACCTCAATGCGGATCGCCTGGAACACCCTTTTGGCGGGGTGCCCACCCAAATAGCGGAATTTTGCTGGGATACTATTCGCCACAATCTCAGCGAGCCTGAGTGTGTCTGTTATGCGTTCGGTCTGTCTAGTGGCTACGATATTGTTAGCAATTGCCTTAGCAAAACGCTCCTCGCCATAGTCTCTAAAAATCTGCTCCAATTTCTCCGCGCTATAGGTGTTGACTACTACCTCGGCATCTAGCGATTGACTAGCGTCCATTGTCATCAAAAGAGGCCCAGAATTTATGTAACTAAATCCACGCTCGGGGTTGTCGATTTGATAACTACTGACCCCTAGGTCTACCAAAATCCCGTCTACTCTAGCGATGTTGTTCTCGAGTAGCGCAGACTCAAAATCTTTGTAATTCCTGTGCACAAAAATAACCTTACCGCGCGACTTGACCCGCTCACGCGCCACTGAAATCGCCTCACTATCCAGGTCAAAGCAAATCAACGTTCCGTCTGGACCGAGTTTACTAGCAATGACACTACTATGCCCACCGCCACCTAATGTGCAGTCCATATACACGCCGTTTGGACGAATATTGAGAGCGGAAACACACTCATCTAGCATAACAGGAATATGTCTAAACTCCATAATTTCCACCTCCCACCTCACAAATTTCGGTAAGACGGCAATCTACTTGGTCGCAACTAGTGAGAATATACTCTATGCCGTTCTGCACTAAATTAAGTTTACATCTGCAGTTTTTGCCGTGCAAATGCCCATAGACTACATAATCAACCCCGTATTTTTCACACAGCCTAGTAAATTCGGACGGCAACATTTTTGCATTAAAGGGCGGATAATGAATCATCACTATTGACTTATCGCCCGAAACACGGAGTTTTTCTAAGTTTTGTAGCGCTAGTTCGAGTCTAATTACTTCGCGCTTAAAAATCTTCTCATCCTCGCTATCCTTGAATTTACCCTCCACCTCAGGCACAGCCCAACCACGCGTACCGCAAATAACCACACCGTCAAAGCGAATTGCGTCATTTTGCAATGCATAGTGCCCCGAGGAGAGCATATTGCGAACAGCGGTAATAGATTTCCACCAATAATCGTGATTGCCTCGAGTAAAAATTATCTTACCGGGTAGACTTGAAACTAGGTCAAGGTCGGGCTTGGCCTCTATGGGATACATCCCCCAACTGATGTCCCCGGGAATTAGTACCAAATCCTCAGGTCCGACTTTTTGTAGCCAGTCTTCTCTAATTCGCTCAAAATGGTTTTCCCACCCTAGCCCAAAAATGTCCATCGGCTTGTCTACGGCAGTAGACAAATGCAAATCTCCTATTGCAAAAATTTTCATACACTACCTCAAGTTAATTTTATATTTTTTTGTTTAGGAAATCAAGCAATTTTGATAGTTTTGTTATATCAACACAAAAAAATGCCCCAAAACTTGCGTTTTGTAGGCATTGAGTAGAGATAAATCTTATGGTTTGTTTAGTTTTGGTCAATAGGGTTTAGGGGTGTCGTCGATGGAAACAACGGCATTTCAAAGAACCCTTGACACACATTTGTAGAGAATTCTTGGCATTGCGGGATATGACAGTAACCATAACTAGGGATCAATAGTTCGGTTTCTGCCACGATTTTGATAATCATCATCACGCAACCTTCGAGAGTAATTATACCATTGTCAATCGTGCCTTGAGCAATAATTGCGCTAGCCACGAGTTCGACAGAGTATGGCACAATTGACGCCTGTGGCAAGAAAAGTACCACATCTTGTGGTAGTGAAATTACTCCACTCGCCACACCCTGTACCCCATTAGCGTCAGTGTAGACAATTTCAATCGGAATATTTGCGATAGCAGAGATATGCGCAAAATTCGGTCTGTCAGTAAATCTAGTAACTGTTAAGTTCGACAAAGTCGGTTTGACAGTTAGACTAGACTGCCCTGACACAAAAGTCAGAGGGTATGTGGGGTTTGCTGGTGTAAAATTAGTCAACTGCACCTGCGTATCTGTAATATGCTGTTGCTTGAGACACGCATCAAAGACTTTTTTTACCTGAATACAAACTTTCTCGCATAAACCTCTCATCGGATTGTCGCCGATCGGCCCAGGTATCTGCTCTGTCCTAATTCCAGAAAAGAAAGACATTTTTTACCTCCATAAGACTTGCCCGTACATCATTATTGTATGCTTTTCTCTCATTTTTTGTGAATTGAATTTTTGAATTTACGCTTTTTTAAAAAAAATTCGTTTTTTAAATGTAATTTTATTAAAAATTTTTTAATAAAAATTTATGCAGTTTTGCACAAAAGAAAGAAAATATGTGGAAATTCCACATATTTTCTTTTTGTCTCGATAACTTTTTATTAGTTTAAAGTCAAAATAACTCTATTAAATAAAACTAGTTATAAAGTATTACTCGCCGTCGCAGTATCGCGACGCTTATCCACCGAAAAACTAATTTCCGGTCTGGCCGTTAGTGCCCGTCTCGGTTTTTAGTTTGTACACAGCAACTAGCGTATGCTTGTACGCTACAGACTTGGCAATTCGGCAACTGTAGGCGGTTGATAGACAATTCGAGCGGTCGTTGTCAAGATACCACCCCACAAACTCGTAATTCGTGTCCGTTACGTAGGTTGATACAGTTATGGTGTCCGCGTCCGCAATTTCGCTAGCGTTCTGCCCTATCATTTGTGCATATCCCCCCGTTGTTGCCATTACAGGGAAGCCGTCCACTATCGACCCCGCCTCTTTGAATACCGCAGTGTAGGTGCCGTCGTCAGGAGACTGTGATACTCCCCCAACCGTTACAGTGCTGATCGCACTACCATTGTACTGAATGTAGCGAACATTAGTAGCTTTTTCGGCATAGTGAGTAAACTGAATTTTTGATAGCTCATCAGCAGACTCGCCGATAGTAACTGTAGGAGCACCGCCAGCGCAACCACAAGCCTCGATCACGATCACATCGCCAGTAGACTTACAACCGAAATCCTTGTGATAAAACTCTAGCAACTCGCCATACCAAGCGATAAAATTACCACCAGTAATTTTAGTTGTACCACTCTTGATGTAGAGCGCAGTAGCTCCTTCGATATAACCACCCGAGATATATAAATTCCCGCTATTAGACATATAGACTGCTGCGCTACGAGTAGATATCACTTTAGCGCCGTCGGAAATTTCGATTTGAACATTGCCACAACCTTCTCTTTCGTCAGTGCTGATCGCATAGTGGCGAGAGTAAATTATACCTTCTATATCTGCTATGGCTTCATTTGCTACAACCACACCATACGCGTTGGAGTAAATGAGAGAGTCTTCGAAGGAAGCTAGAGTAGCATTATCCACTTGCACAGCGATAGCCTCTTGATTTTCGCCGATGTATCTTACAGTCGATCCAGGAAGTAGAGCCAATTGACCACCGTCGTGCACAGTAATTGTAGCGGTATTTGTGTAACCTTGAGACTCGTCAGTTGGATCTATTAGAGACTTCCCGCTAAATGTATTGCTCACAACAGCGCCCTCGCCTAGCACAACCGTGGGCTTAGTATTAATATTTTCATCAGAAGTAGTGCTACTTGAATTGCCAGCGATGACAATCGTAGCGGCATAGCTATTAGTGTTCACGATCGCATTCCGGATAAAGAGCTTACCCGCATTTTGCACCCAAACTGCAAAGTTTGTAACTTCTAGAGTACCGTTGCAGAGATATAGACGCGCTTTTTTGCTATTTTCATCACTATTACCATAGGCAACATCAAATCCCTTGTTAGCGGTAATCGTGTGTCCGCCTAGGTTGATATATGTGTCTTTGTTTATTGAAATATACTCGCCATCAACATTAATGTCTTTTGTAACAAAGATATATTCTTTACCGTCAGAAACTGCTTTTCTCAAAGCCGTCTCACTGTCCACACCATAACTCTGCGCCATCAAACTAGAGTCATTAGTCTTGGTTACACTGGTTAATTCGAGCTTGTTATTATCATTATAGGTATAGCATTCTAGGTAAATTGTAATGCTAGGGCTATTGATAGTGTATGGCCCGTACGAGAAATCAGTAAAATCAAACACGATGTACTTGTTAGTGTCGTCAAAAGCGTACTTGATGTTGTATCCAGTCATCTCATTCCACTCAAGTGAGCTGTCGTCCAAAATACTATTATCAAGTGGCAGAGCTGAGTAACTAGTACTATCGATAAAGTCGTATTTACCTCTATCAAATATTATACTAGTCGTATTAGTCTCGGTGGCTGAAATTGTAGCCTCCGTAGAGTAGTTTAGACGAATAGTACCTTTTTCAGCACTGCTAGCAAATGCTACTACAGTGAGCCTATATTTGCCTTGTTGTACTCCGCCTGTAATATTAGTCAATGTGTACTTGTTGTCAGCATTTAGACTCAGAGTGCCAGTTACCTTAGGCAATACTGAGCATAGTGCGTCGGTCATTCCCTCAACTTTTGCGGACAAAGTTTTATTCAATTCAGGGTAAATACCAGCAGTAGGGTTAGCTGTATCATTGCGAGCAAATCCTACAAAGCCACCGTACGACTGAGCCTTGATAATACCTTCGTTTTTACAATTTGTAATTGTGATCGTATTCTCGGCTAGGTCTTCACTATATGTGAAGTTACGCTCATAAGAGTTACCGGTCAAGATACCCACAGAACCACTAGAGGTTATGTTACCGTAGTTTACACAGGAGTCAAATACCAGAGTGCTCTTGTAGCTATCCTCTGGGTGATTTACTCTTATGTCTTGATAATCACGAGTGTATCCGCCGAGGAACACCCCAAAATAAGAACACTCAGACATATAGTTTGCGTAGTTATCGCAGTTTATAAACTTGAGACTCCCAGCAAACGATTGAGACATATATGCACTCTCATTGTTGTCGTCCGCTGAAATGAGGATAGTAGCGTTTTTATTCTCAGAACCGTATTGGCTGACACCATAAATATCTACATTATTAAACTCAACATAGTCTCCATAACCTAACATAGCAAAAGTAACGATTTTATCTATCAAGCCAATGTCTAGGTTAGATATGATAGAATCGTATGCCGTATTGAAGATTGCACCCTCAGTAGACTTGAAGTTTTCAGCTTGCATACCCCAGATTTTGTAATTTGTATCGTCTGTAGCTCGAGCGTCGAGGTGT
This sequence comes from bacterium, assembly GCA_963621495.1. Taxonomy (GTDB): domain Bacteria; phylum Bacillota; class Clostridia; order Christensenellales; family UBA1242; genus UBA7867. Next base: position 6,501 of record CAVFEX010000005.1, on the reverse strand, counting down.
CCTACAAACCACTTGCCTGGAGCTTGTAAGTTAGTTAGATTAATGTTAGCAGTAATCTGGTAGTAAACTTCGCTAGCAGATTTCAAAATACTAGCCTTTTTAGTAGCATCGCTTTCCTCACTGTACTCATCGTAACTATCGTTGAGTTTCTCGATCATAGCCTCAAACGAAGCTAAATCGCTCACAATGTATGGCTCACTAGCATCACAAGCTCTGGCAACACTAATAACACCCCATTGTGCGTATAATTTCAATTCGGTTTGCTTTACATCAGTAGCGGTAATAAACTCAGCAACTTTTTTATTCAAGTCATCTTCGCTCAGTACTGAACCACCTTCTTGTTGGGTAGACCAGCCTAAAAACTCGTAATTTTTGTCGGTCCAAGGATCCCTATTTATATTTTTCGCTTGATTAACGCAATATTGCATATCGCTAGTAGAGTTCATTTTGGTCAGTGTATAAGTAGTACTACTATCTATTTTACCGCCGTTGCCATTAAATTCAACCCTATAAGTTTTGATAGTACTACTCCACCTTGCATATACTGTAGCACTAGTCGTACCTTGTGTAGCGTGCATTATGTCGCTAATCTCGGTAACTTGTGTTCCGCCAGTCTTGGCTGTATACCAACCCCGGAGCGAGTATGTGTAGTAGATATCTTCTGCCTTGGTAGCAGTCTTGCTAGCAGTAGTCAAAATAGTCTCTAGTGAGTCGGTGTACTTTGCGCTATTCTGCGTAAATTCAGCTACATCTTCGCCAAAATAACCGCCGTTTGCGTCAAATGTGATAGAGTATTCTTGGTCAGCTTCGGTGTATTTTGCGTAAACTGTAGCATAAGTCGTACCTTGTGTAGCATCCATTATGTCGCTAATCTTGGTAACTTTTTTAGTAAAGTTTTCGTCTGAATACCAACCCTCAAAAGTATATTCCTTCTCGTCGGTTGCTGCTCTTATAGGGGCAGGTTTTTGAGCAGTGCTAAGAATATTAGCTAACTCGTCAGAATATTTAGCATCAGCAACTACAAATAACTTTTCAGTCGGAGTGAATTGACCTTGGTCTGCATCAAAAGTAATTTTGTAAAGCTGATCCATCTCGTTCCAATGAGCATAGACTGTAGCGCTCTTGCTATCCTTTGATACTGTAGTAATGTCGCTAACAGAGGTAATCTTATCGCCACCAGTCTTGGCTGTATACCAGCCGTCAAACACATAGTAATGCGTAGTAGTAGCAGTAGGTGTAGCCTTTTTGTTGTTATTACTCAGAATGTCTGCTAATGTTTTTTGATAAGTGGCGTCAGTAGCTGTAAAAGTGGTCTCTGTAGCTGTGCCAAAATACCCACCATTTGCATTAAATGTAATTGAGTATTTTTGTTCTACCTGATTCCACTGCGCTGTATATGTCTTATCTTGAGTAACTACTAGACTTGTAGTCCCCTCACTGATTGCAGGCAAATATCCCGCAAAAGTGTAAGTATAATTATTATCAGCGTCGCGTGTAGGGTTGCTAGGAACAGCACAATTCGTGTTGTATTCGTTGGAATACTCGAGACTGTCTTTCTGCTCATCTCCCACGGTATATTTTCCACCGCTAGCTACAAACTCGGTGGTGTATTTACGAGTAGACTCTGTCCACTTGGCATTGATGGTCATCTCTTCTTGAATAGATGTTGACGCATCAAAATCCCAACCATCAAAAGTAAACCTGAGCGTATTGCTAGATTCGCGTTTGATCTTGGACTTGAGATTGTCAATAATCTCTGAGTCAATTTTCTCGCCAGATTTTACCTCGATAGTATACTTTGTGTCTTTTTCGGTGGTCCCTTCCAAATCTTGAAAGTATCCGCCATTTGCAAAAAAGGTAACCTTGTACGTAACAGCTTCGCCACAACCAGCGAAACCAAAAGTACATACTGTTATCAATGTCAGGCAGATCATCAAAGGCAGAGCCCACATTTTTCTTCCAAAAGAACTCATATCTTCAATTTCTCCTTTTTCATATTTGACAAATTTGGCAAAAACCTTTGCCTTTTTATCATAGTTTTAAGTATAGCATTCACTAAATTTATTGTCAACCGATTTAGTGCCTTTAAATACAATTTTTTGCAAAATTTGTATATTTATTTTTATATGTCATAGCCTAATTATTTTGTGCAGAATTTTTTAATATATACAACTACACACTTTTTTAAACTGTCTTGATAGCCCGTCTTACAAAATACACTCTTTATCCTTTTTATATTATTATAACAAAATTAAACTTTGAGTTTTTATCACTATAGCAAAAACTCAAATTCAGCATATTATTATTTATTGACTTAATTTTGAGGGAACCAAAAAATCAAAACGAGCCCCAAAAGTTAAATAACTTTGGCGTACGCCACAAATTTGAAAGTGCGATTTTAATTTACGTTTTAGCTTATTTGTTAATTAGGGTGCGTTCGTGATTTTCTGCGTAGTACGGGGGGGGGGGCGTGGGCGCGCCCGCAGGGCGCGCTCCTAGCCTCTTTTTTGGCATTAGCCAAAAAAGAGGCTAGGGTTCCGCCTTTCGGCGGAACGCCACGCCCCTTAGCCTTGTGCGTCGTCAGAGCAAAATGCAGATTATCCCGCCTTTACCCTCATTGACAATACGCGTGAGTGCCTTTCGCATTTTCTTTTGCGCCTCGAGAGGCATCGCAGAAATTTTTGTATTAATGCCCTCGCTCATTAGTTGATGAATTGTCTTACCGAACATATTTGTCTGCCAAATTCCCTCTGGATTGTCGTTGTTTTGCGCCTCAAGGAATTGCACCAAGTTTTGAGATTGTTCTTGGGTGCCAACTAGCGGACTAATCTCTGTCTCGAGGTCTACGCGCATAATATGCAAGCTTGGCGCAGTGGCGTGAATTTTTACGCCCCAACGATTTGCGCCTTGCTTGACGACTTGTGGGTCGTCGAGTTGTAACTCGCTAATATCCGGTTCCACCACACCATAACCAGTCTCGGCAACTGAGTCAAGCGCACTACTAAGGCGGTCGAATTTAATTTTTGCGGTTGCGAGCGATTTAATTTTTGAAATCAACTCAAAGTCGCTACCAATTTCCATACCACACTGCTGGCTGAGCACCTTGTAAAAGAGCCCCTCTTTTGCTGTAACAGTGTAGCGAATTTTACCCTCGCCCATTTCGATATTGTTCATAACTGCGGGCTCAAAGTTGGGACTATTTTCAAAGAGGATACTGCCTTTATCAAAATCGCCGATTTTTTGCACATCTTGGCCAACTCTTTCTATTTCGCCCACAATTTCCGCGATAATCTCATTATCAAATGGAAGCGCGGTCAACCACTGAGGCATATCAACCTCAATCCCGACAAACGCGAATTCTTGCAGAATTTTGTCAAAAATCGTGATGACATCATCAGAATTGAGTTTTGCCACATTAATAGCGACAGCACTGACCGAATATTTACTCTCAAGTTCACGAGCGAAACTAATAGTCTCTGGGTCAGTCGGGTGCGCCGAATTGACCACAATTACAAAAGGTCTAGAGTGTTCGCGGAGTTCTAACACGAGTTTATCGACGGCGGGAGTAAAATTTTCACGACTAATTCCCCCGAAACTGCCGTCCGAGGTTAGCAAAACTGCCACCGAACTATGCTCTGTTACGACTTTTCGCGTACCAATTTCCGCTGACTCCTCAAAAGGCATCGGCTCTTTGCTCCACGGAGTCTGAACCATTCGCGCCTTACCACCCTCGGTGTGTCCCTCAGCTCCAGCGACTAGGTACCCTACGCAATCAATTAGTCGGACATTAGCGACTACATTATTCCCCAAATCTACGCGAACCGCCTCGGCTGGCACGAATTTGGGCTGAGTGGTCATAATTGTGTTGCCGTCAGCACTCTGTGGCAATTCATCGAGCGCGCACGCACGCATATTTTCGCTACTAATATTAGGTAAAATAAATTGCTCTGTAAACTTGGTAATAAAGGTGGACTTGCCCACGCGCACAGGTCCGACCACCCCGACATAAATATTGCCATTTGTGCGAGTCGCTATATCG
>CAVFEX010000005.1:0-2452 GCA_963621495.1 bacterium | reverse complement strand
CTATATCGTGATAGATATTATAAGGGTTCATTTTTTACTCCTTTGAATAATTTGTTACCCCTAATTTATGCAAACTAATTCTCCATTATGACACAAAAACAAAAAAGAGAGGTCATATTCCCTCTCAATTTGATTTTACTCAGACACATAGTCTGCTTCGAGTAACTTACCAACAAAGTGCTGATAATCGCTCTGGTCAATTTCGGAAACTGGAGTGCCCGCTATTTTATAATGCATATAATAGTTATCGGTATATTTTACAAAATAATAAACACGTTGGCCGTCAATAGAGAAATTGTTTACAGCGTCGCCCTTAGCGGTCGTGCCAGACGGAATCATTGCAGTACCGGTCTGGCTAGCCAAAGTGTAATTTACGCGATACAGCGAACTGCTGTTGAGATAATAAACATAGTCGCCCTCAACTTTTACAATGTTGGAGATGATATTGCTAGACAAGAATTTAACAGCAGTCCCATCGGCTACCTTGTAAAATGTGCTAGAACCATCTGTGTAAAGTATTGAGGTCTCATAAGGCTTATCAGTGAGCGCAAATGCCTGAATTTGAGCGCTAGAGCCATAAGATTGCTGACTGACTTCGACGATATCGCCTTTTAGGTTAGAGGCGTAAATATGCGTGTTACTCCCAGTAACTGTCTTGGTGTAATACAGATAATCGCCCATTGTTCCCTTGACCTCATAACTCTCGCCCTCACTAAGGTATACATCGCTAGACTCAGCCTTACTCAAGTCATATTTTTTGAGTGCTACGGTGGTAGAATCATCATCGTCTGTAACTGTGTAGTAAATTGCTCGGTCGATGTCGCGAATTTCTTCGCTAGAACTCGAGTATTTTGGCAGAGAAACACTATTAACATTGTCAGTTTCAATAACCTTGTTTTGGCGCGAATTGTTCTTGACATTATTATTAATGATCACGAGCTTTTCGCCATCTAGTATCACAGCATATGCGATATCGTCAACCTGATACATAGTAAAATCAACTTCGCTACCCTCGCTATCGCTAGAATAAATCAGTTCACTAGAGCCTGAGTGATCGATTTTTACGCGATAAAAATTGAGGTACTTGGACATAATCGTGCCCGATTTGTCGCGCATATGATTTGGGCTGGTGTAGTATAAATAGTCGCCAAAAATATACAAATGTGTATACTCGAACCCAGCAACTTTTGACGCCAATAGCTCTACATTTTTGAGAGATTTGGTCTTATCAAAAATCACATCGCCGTTTTCGTCATACTGAGTATTTTCGGTAACTTTGCCCTCGCTATCGAGTTTTACGCGATAGATAGCAGATTGCTCGACTCTACCCTCGTGATTAGTGTCAGCGACATCGTCGATACCTTTGTAACCATTAACAAAGTAGAGGTAGTCCCCCTTTGTAACGGCAAGTCCGCCATTGCCCGTAACTACATCGCTACTGTCCGGTCCATCGCTGAATTTGCTCTGCCCACAACCGACAAAAAGTAGCCCAACGCTCGCCAAAATAACCATAAGGCTAGCGATTCTAAAAAAAGTTTTGTTAAAAAATTTTGAAATTGACATTCTAGTCTCCTTTGAATACACAAAAGCATATTTGATATCATATATTAGCATTAAATGAGAAATTAGTCAATTATTTTAAGGTAAATTAAAAGGAAATTTTTATGAAAAAATTGGATTTTGACTCACAAAACGCCCATATTGTTAGTTTTCCCCCAAAAAAGCAATGTGTAAACAGTGAACAAAAGTCGGGTTTTGATATAATGAAATTGTTGCAAATTTTGCAAAATTTAAACCTAAATACCCTCTTCGGCGGTCAAAACTCCAGCCAAAACTCTAACTTGAATACCAGTTCCGCAAACGCGCCTACGCAAAACACCTCTTATCTTACCGGGGACGCACGTGGCGGAGCTTGCCAAAATATTTATAATTCCGAATATTTTAACCCGAATTGTAGTAAGGAAACGACAAACTTAAATAGTTTTAACGGACAATTCCCTAACCCCAGCCCAATTTCAGAAAACGCGTACAACTTGAATAACTATAGCGTGTGTAATTCTCCCAAACGGAACAATCTGAACACTCCAAATGCAGTAAATGCAAATAATTTCCTCTACCCACCGACCCAAGAAATTATGACGCAGCATAACCTAAATCTCGCCAAAGCATCAATCAAAACCCACACCGACACAGTCAAAAAGCTCACATCAAACTAATTCCATCGCCTTAGTAGATAAGTTTATACATAAAAAACCTAAATTAAAATTATCTTAATTTATGCAAAAATTATAAAGAATGTATCGAGTATTATATCATGGTTTACAAATTGCCTCGAATGGTGTACAATAATAGTATTAAAGAAGGTGCCTATGTTTTGTCGATAAAACGGGTAAAACTTGGTCGAGCGAAAAAAGATATCGGAAAAGACAAATTTATGTTCCACCCAAACGGG
>CAVFEX010000004.1:0-17584 GCA_963621495.1 bacterium | reverse complement strand
ACCTCTAGAGATGCCTGAGTCATCGCACAAATCTTTTACTGAAATTTCACTATAATCTCTGGTCGCAAATTGTCTAGTCAACGCCTTGATAATACTATTTTTTCTGTCGGCGTGTAATTTAATAAACGGTTCAAAAGCCATTTTCTATTCCTCCACAATTAAATTCTAATGTAATTATAACACACTTTAGAGCATTTGTCCATACCCTTTTTAGATTTTTTTTGCGAAAGTGTAAAATTTCTTTTTAGGCAGAAACTAAAAAGTGTCAATTTTATAATTCATAATTTGTATTTTTTTGTCAAAAAATTAATACATATAGGAAAAATATTTGACAATGGAGTGGTAGTTGTATAATTTGGGTAAAATATCTTCAAAATTACTATAAGGTATGTCAAATTTTGTTTTACACAAAAATTGCGAAATTGTCCAGCACGCTTTTTGTAGGAGTTAGTGTTAAATAATTGACAAATTTGCGCCGTTGTGTTAGACTATATGTTATATTATATTATAATTTTTGTGAGGTTATTATGGAATTAGAGAGAACATACATAATGTTAAAGCCGGACGCTGTACGCAGAGGCTTGATTGGCGAGATAATTGGCCGTATTGAGAAAAAGGGTTTTAAAATTATTGATATGAAAATGTTTACTTTTACAAAAGAATTGTGCGCGGAGCATTATGCTCACATTACGGACCGCCCCTTTTATCCCGAAGTTGAGGAGTATATGACTAGCGGACCAGTAGTCGGTATGATAGTTGAGGGCGAGCATGTTATCAAGGGTATGCGTAATTTTATGGGCCCTACAAAGTATCTTGATGCGCCTGCTGGTACAATTCGTGGCGATTATTCGTGTAATGACAGAGAAAATCTCATTCACGGTAGTGATGCACCTGAAACCGCCGAGGTGGAGATCAAGCGCTTTTTTTAGAGCATAATTTATGTTGTAGTTTTTGTTGCACTTAAATTTAAATTAGTTAGCGCAACTATAATTAAAAAAAGTGCAAATTTAAATCTAGCATTAAAAAATTAGTATAAAAAACTTATCCGCCAATTTTAAAGAGCGCCCCCAGAGTTAGTCAAATGGGGTGCACCCTAGAGTAGGATAGGTTTTTTCATTTTTCTTAGATTTTTTCATTTCTAATTAAATCGTGCTTTCAATTTTCTAGCAACTGTTGGCGCGCTAGAAGAAATTTGACAAAAAAATATTTTTAGTGCAATTTTGCTTTACTTATTTGACACTTTTTGTATATAATAATGATATAGTCGCATAATAAAATAGGGGAAATGATGAAAAAATATAAATTAATTATCGATACTGATCCAGGTGTAGATGATAGCACTGCGCTGATTTTGGCAATGTTTGACAAGGCTTTTGACATAAAATTAATTACCACAGTTTCGGGTAATGTCGATGTGCTGACTGCTACGCGAAATGTTTGCCACCTATTAGATCTTTTTGGCAAAAATATTCCTGTAGCTATTGGGGCGGGCAAGCCTCTTTTTCGTGAGCCATTTTATGCAACAGAAATTCACGGCGAGGACGGTTTGGGTAACTATATTCCGCCCAAGGTTACCAAAACTCAGCCTATTTCAAAGTCGGCGGTTGAGGCAATGTACGAGATAATTATGCAGAACCCGCACGAGATAATTCTGTGTCTGTGGGGACCGCAAACCAACGCAGCGGAATTGATAACTCGCCACCCCGAAGTTGTGCAATTTATCAAAAAAATTGTGTTTATGGGCGCGAGCCCTTATGGAATGCTGGATATGCCCGAGCATATATCTTTTAATATAAAGAGCGACCCTGAGGCTTTTCAAATTGTGCTCGATTCTGGAATTCCTACCGTAATGATTCCGTCATACATTGGGCGCAGAGTGGCGCACTTGACTGCTAGCCAGGTGGAAGATTTGAGCCTATATAATAATGTTGGCAAATTTATGGCATTGATGTTTGACGGCTATTGGGAACAAGGGTGTGTGGACAAAAGAGTTGCCACAAACGACTCATGTGCGTTGTTTTTTATCAAGGCACCTAAAATTTTTGAATTGCAGAGCGCTGATGTGTATGTGGACGTAGACCAAGATGTCGGCAAGACGTATGCGCGTTTTCACAAGCGCGGGAAACTTCAGATGGTGGTCGGGGTTGACAGGGACAAATATGTCGCGGAATTTTTTCGTGCTTTTCGTAATGTCGATGTCGACCTTGACAAGAGCGTGTTCTTGAGTCAAAAATCTTTAAAAAATCAAAATAAATCAAAAAAACGCAAATAATTGCGTAAAAAACACAAAAAAGAGAGTTAAATTAGAATATAGGGTCAATTTATTTGTCGCCATTTATGGGGTGAGATAAGTTGACTTTTTATTTTGCGATGAACAGGCATTTATTATTGATTTACAAAAACTGCTTGCAAAATGTGATAAAAAAGGATATAATATGTTTTATAAAATTTTATGTTGAATTTTTGGTTGTGATTTTGTGTCTATATTTTTACTAAAAAAGGTGTGGCACATAAAAATAGACTCAATAGCGACTAAAAATTCTATTGCATTAGGAGATTATTTGAAATGAAACAAGACTTGACTATGACAGATTTGGTAGCACTCTGCAAAAACAGAGGATTTGTGTTTGCTAGTAGCGAAATTTACGGTGGACTCAGCAACTCGTGGGATTATGGACCGCTCGGTGTGGAGCTTAAGAATAATCTTAAGTCCGCGTGGTGGAAACGATTTGTGCAAGAAGAGCCACACAATGTGGGGTTGGATAGTGCTATCATTATGAATCCAAAAGTGTGGAAAGCCAGCGGGCACCTTGATGGTTTTAGCGACCCGTTGATTGACTGTAAAAACTGTAAGACTCGCCATCGCGCAGATAAACTCATTGAGGAATGGTTATACGCTAGAGAACAAAAAGGCGAAAAAATCGAGGTTGGTAGTGTAGAGGCAATGAGCGACGCCGAGCTCGAGAACTTTATTGTAAATCACAAAATCGCGTGTCCCAATTGTGGCAAGTGCGATTTTACGCCGATTCGCAAATTCAATTTAATGTTCAAGACATTTATTGGAGTAACTGAGGATAGCGTAAACACTGTATACTTGCGTCCTGAAACTGCGGGCGGTATTTTTGTAAATTTCAAAAATGTCCAACGCGCCACTCGTAGTAAAATGCCTATGGGGGTATGTCAAATCGGTAAGGCTTTTCGTAATGAAATTACCCCCGGCAACTTTATTTTCCGCACTCGCGAGTTTGAACAAATGGAAATGGAATTTTTTTGCCACCCAGAAACTGCTCAATCTTGGCACGAGTATTATCGCAAAGAATGTTACAATTTTTTGTTAAATTTGGGAATTGACGCTAGTTTGTTGCGTTTGCGCGACCACAGTCCTGAGGAGTTGTGCTTTTATTCTACGGCAACTACGGACATTGAGTTTAAATTTCCTTTTGGTTGGGGCGAGTTATGGGGAATTGCAAATCGTACAAATTATGACCTAACCCAGCACCAGACTGTTAGTGGCGAGGATATGAGCTATACCGACCCATTTACAAACGAAAAATATATTCCTTATGTTGTAGAGCCGAGTGTCGGGGTGGACCGTATGTTTTTGGCTGTGTTGTGTAGCGCATATCGCGAGGAGAAAATCGGCGAGGACGATTCTCGTGTGGTGCTAGGCTTTGACCCTAAAATTGCGCCTATCAAGGTCGCTGTGTTGCCGTTGAGTAAAAAACTCGAGGAGAGCGCGTACGAATTTTTCAAAAAACTCAATAATAAATTCCGTTGCGAATTTGATGTTACCGGGTCTATTGGAAAACGGTATCGTAGGCAAGACGAAATCGGTACTCCATATTGTGTAACTGTCGACTTTGACACAGAAAACGACAACTGCGTAACCGTCCGCAATCGTGATTCGATGGAGCAAGAGCGTGTAAATATTGGCGAACTAGAGACATATTTATTCAAAAAAATCTATGGTTAATTTTAAGTAAACGATTTAGTGATAATAAAAAAGGGACAGTCCCAGATTATAAAATGGGGCGTCCCTTTTTATGTAATAAAGTTTAGTGCTTTTTCTTGATATAAAAAATTGTCTTTATGACAAAGTAAGTTAGAGAAACTAGCGCCAAGAAAAACGGAATTATTGCTACTAGTTTACCCTCAAAAGTTGGCGCAATTTGTATTAATTCTATCCCGCCAAAAATTCCGAATCCGCAGACTAGCGCGCAAATCACACCAGAATAAGTGTATCCCGCGACTGTCATATTATAAGTCGAGCGCATAAAAGTGTATAAAATCTTGCAAAAGCACAAAATTCCCAAGATTATGAGCGCAATCCCGACATAAGTAATTCTGTCAATCAGCAAAATTCCGCTAATAACTCCCGCGACACCCATAATGGCGCTCACGATACAAGAAACAATTCGGTGTGTTTTTTCGCGGGCGAGTTTTTTTGTGTGTAATTCAAGTGCGATTTTGTTTGTGTCCGATTCGTATTCAATACTATCGTCTAGCGTGTCGATAGCCTCGGAGTCAATTTCTGGCTCTTTTATATATACTGGCATAATTGGAGTATTAATAATTGTAGTTGTTGGTGCAGTTGTGGTGGAATTTTGGGGCGCTTCGGTATTTTCCTCAAAAACAAGGTTTGACCCACAATATTTACAACTATTTTGCCCTTTTTCTACTTTTGCGCTACAATTAGGACAGTTTAGCTTTTTGATTTTCATAACTTTCCCCATACATTTTTTTATATTTTATCAAACCTGGGTATAATTTGCAAATGATTTTGGTGTGTTTGTGTGTATTTTGGTTATTTTTTATTGATTTTTAGTAAAGTTTACTTTTATTTGGCAAAAAACACAGATTCAAATTTGAATTGAATTTGAACTAATTTGTTTAAAAAATTCAATAAAAGTTCAAATTGGATATAGTATAATGCTAACAGTTAATTCGAGGGGGATTAACTAAAAAAGAAAACAAAACTGTGAGGTGATGCCTATCGTCAAATAATTTTTTATTGTACATTCTATAAGATTTATTAGTGAAATCTATCGGTTGTGGTATAACCGTGCCAATTAATTACTATATCCTTTTTCCAAAAAACAAACTATACACATTTTTGATTTTGTCATACTTTTTTATAAACTACTATTACTTATGCCTTTTGAAATTTTTTATCACTAATACGGCTATACCATAAACCAAAAACCTCCTAAGAGAAAATCGAGTAAAACGAATTTTTGTCTAAGTTTAATTTGTTGATTCCTTTGGGGTAGTATACTGTTATCACATTGTTGCGCTAGTGATATCTTGGTATACACTCCATATTCTAGAGCGGATTTTTCCGCTCTATTTTTTGTTGTAGCGTGATTTTTGTTGTAGCGATTTGACTATTAATCTAGTTTTTTAAACAATTAATAATGAATTTTTTGTTATTTTTTTTGTATTGCTCGGCATAGAGTAAAAATATCAAAAAATGTTGCAAAAGGGACACTAAATACTTGACAAAGCCCTTTTTGTTTGGTAAAATATATACACTACAAGTGTTGCAGAGGGGACAATAACAAGTTTATTTTCTAATTTTAATTTTTATGGAGGACGATTGTGGCGCGTAAAGCTAGAGAAAAAAGTCAGTTGGGAATTTATATGGTCAATCTTAGGAGTGTAGCGGGAGTGAATTTTAGTGAAGACGACAAGTTGAGTTTTTTGAATATTTTGATCAACAATGACGCGTTTTTGCTGGGGTATACTTTGCTCGATGATAATTTCTTGTTTGTGTTACGCGAGGACGCTAGGTCGATTGAGGTAATACTCAAGCAAGTTATCATAAAATTTGTGAGGAAATACAACCGAGCACATGCACGCCAAGGCAAAGTTTTTGCGGGGCGATATATGAGTTATCCAGCGCACGAGATGGAGCAGGTTTGGGACTTTATATTAGAGACTCATTCGGTAGCGAATCTAGGTGGAGAGGTTTTGACATCAAAAGACGGTTATTTTGAGAATAGATATCTAAAATCTGCATACGCGTTATTTTTCTTCGATAAGAAGAGTGATTTTTGCAACAGGTGTTGTAGGGTAGGTGTGGAGCATTCGCAAATCAAAATGAGTGATGAACAAGTAGAGCAATACATTATCAATACTTTTCAGGTTCAACCGCACAATATTTCCAAGCTTCCCGAGAGTCTAGTGCAAAACTTGCTATTACAGACTTTTGAGGCGACCAAGGCGAGTGCTCGACAGATAGGGCGAATTACTGCTCTGCCTTTGCGACTGTTGTGGAACGTAGCAAAAAAAATGGGGAACAAATCAAAAAAAGTAAAAATAGAGGATGAGAGATAGTCGATGAGGTCTCAGCATAATACGATTGAGACGATTGAGGGCGTGGGGATACCAAAAAGGCGAAAACGCACAATATTTTGTCTAATGCTAGTGATGATAATTGGTATATACTCGGGGCTCTGGGTCGGTAATTATATAATAGGGTTGAGGAGCGACCCCAATAGATACAACTTTGACGCTTCTGCGCTAAAAGATGACGTGGCGCCGATTCGTGCGAGTGCGGTGGGTAAGACGCCCGTTGAACTCGGCGCGGTCAAGAGTTGTGTGTTGGCGTTTGATACGACATTTAATGCTGAACGGGTCCAAGTGATTGGTAAAGGCTCGGTAAACGCTATGGGTATTGTACAATCTATCCAGGCGAAGACTATTCGCAATGGCTCGAATTTGTTTTCTGAGAGTGTGAGCCTCAGTTCGATGGTTACTGCTCTCAATAGGACCTATGTATCAAATGATACTATTTCACAATTCAAAGGCGAGAAAAAAGGCAACAAGGTGGTTTGGAACACGAAAGATGTGGCGACTGATGACCTTAGAACAATGGAGCAGTTTGTTGAGCAATTTGGTGTGCCAATAAATTATTATATGACCTACTTGGTTTCATCAAAAACAGTGGTCGACGCTAGTGCCGTTACGCAAAACGGCGAAGATTATGAGTTTACACTCACTCTAGACAAGCAGAAATCAGTAATTTACTATGTAAAGTCGATGAAAGCGACTGGTGGGTTGTCTGATTATCCTGACTTTATTGAGGACCCAGTGATTAAATTAGTAATTGACAAGGACTATCGTATTAAAAAGTTCGAGAGTTCGGAGCGATATTCGGTAAAAATGGGCGTGATAAAAGTTGAATCGCGCGGGACTCTATGCAACACGTTTACTTATGACCAAGATTTTAAAATTCCTGATTTGAGCGAAGACACAATAATTGAATAAGGAGTAAAGATTTGAGAAAAGGAAGACTAAAAAGGTTCGGAATGTATGCCGTTATATACATTTTGATAACAGTTATGGCTACGCTGTGTACCTTGGCTTTGGACCTAATTTCGCCAAAGCAAAAATATGACACTAGTAATGCTATTACGCCGTCTGTAGAAGAAACTGCGGTGGAAAAATTGTTGAATAATGTGATGACCTTGGGGGGTGCCAATGTGGACCTCAGTCTTGATTTGTACGAAAAAACCGAGACTCAAACTGCACGAACCTTTTCGCTCGGTGGCATTGAGGGGGTTCTGCCGAAAATCAAACTAAAGTTTTCTGGTAGTGTGAATATTGCTGATTTGCAAAATATTGCTCTCAGCGGTACTCTCAATGCTGTGCTTCCTGGCTCTCAAATTGAACTCTATATTGCATATATTGATAACAAGCTATATTTATCCAACGAGAGTATGGATATAAAAATTGAAACTGCTAGTTTTGCAAAAATTATACAAATTTTACCTACACTCGGTATTGACTTGGGCGGTAGTGTAGACCTTTCGGGGTTCGACCCAACCCAGATACTCGCTAATTTGCAGAGTGTCGAGCCTGTGGAGATAGAAAACGGGTACAAGTTGACTCTTAATTTAATGGAAAATATCTCACTAGATGTATATACGGATACGGAATATAATTTGCAGTCTGTAGTGGCAAATAAGTTAGTTTTTGGTAATATGACGGCGAACCTTACTGCGGGGCTACAAAAAGATGAACAAGTAGAGATTACTACCCCAAAACAAGCAGAGGAATATGTAGACGTTACCAAGACTCTCAACATTATGGACAGTGTCCAAAAAATTATGCAAGACAAGAAAATGCACCTTAATATTGACGCTCAATATTTGGGTAAAACGAATTTCGGGGTAAACGGTGCCGTTGACATTGATTATGAGGATAGTTTGAGTTTGTGTGCAGACTTAGACTTGAATATTAATGGCAAAAAACACAATCTGAATTTTGGGTGCGTGGGCGATGATTTGCTTTTTGATATTGATGATATCAAATTTATAGCAGATAAGTCCGATGTGCTGGCGACTGTAGATTGGCTAAAAAATCGTTTTGGGAAATCTAGTTCTAATACAGGGGTGCTGAGCACAATTTTTGCTATGTTGCCTATGGATTTTGCTAAAAATTTAAATGTCGACCTTTCAAATATAAATATAAATAACCTTTTACAATTTTCTCAAGGTCAGGACAACTCAATTTTGCTCACAATCAATGGTTCGGCAATAGGTGTTGATGCGTCAATAAATGTAGAGATTCAGCTCGATGATAATGACCAGTTTAGTTCGCTTTCTATTCAAAACCTTGCTATAGCTGATGGACTTTTGAACGTACGCATTGCGTATAGTGATGAGGTGTCTTTCCCGACCGTTGAACAAGAGGGTTATTTGGCGATTAACGATTTGTCGTCCTTGGTGCCTGCAATTTACAAGAGTTTGACGCAAATTTTGGATAAAAAGTCAATTTCTGTGAATTTATGTGCCGACATTAACTCAAATATCAACTCCAATACAAATTCTGGCGATTTGGCGCTGGGGATAAGTCTAGACGGCACGGCGACTGTGAACTTTGCGGACAAGAATTGTCCAAAGGTGTACGCGAGCGTTGTGGCGAATGTTCAAAACAAGACTTTTAACATTAAGTTAGCACTAATTAGCAAAACACTTTATGTGTCTATTGATAACCTCAACTTTACTGGCAGTCTGGATAATTTAGGCGAGTTGGTTGATTCTATCAAGGCGACATTTGGCGCCGAGGCGGGGGCGGGCGTTGAGGCAGTTGCGGGCGCAATTTCCGAGGCAGTTGCTGGGGCAACCGAGACTGCAACAAGCGAGACTGCAACAACAGACCTAATTAGCAAACTTAAAAATCTGGACCTTGCGACTCTGATGACGGGGCTAATTAAGTCTATCGATTCGGACAGCACAAAATTTAGTATGACTCTCTCGGGCGAGAATTTGGGGCTGGGTTCAGACATTACAATTGCGCTCCAGTACGGCGTGGAGCTTAGCAAAATCGCCGTAACTGGGCTCAAGATAAACAACATTGCAGCGAACTTTAGCGCAGAACTTACGGACCAAGACTATTCGTTTAGTTTGGTAGACAAGAGCTTTGTTTCGCTCGAGCATTCAGCAAAACTTTCTAGCGCGATGGCCACCACGATTTCCAAAGTTAAGAAAAATGGCACCGCGACAGTTGCCTTTACGGCGCCACTAAATATAGACGGCACCGAGGTGTTGCTAGACGGGACACTCGCCTACGACAACGGCAACATTTACTTAAACCTAATTGCGAGCGTTGAGGGCTTAGATCTGCCGATTACCGCGCACCTAATTAGCGGGACTACGGACAATTCGGGCGAGACTGGGACAATGATTTATCTAAATATCAATGGGCTAAAACTGGCGCTCAGCCTAAATGACCTAACTCAGTTATTCGCTGGGCTCGGCGGTGTAAAGTTAGACGACATTGCGCTCCCAATTGACCTAGATAGCATAAAATCCGGCGACTTTGGTTCACTCAATCTAGATTTTATTAAAGGTATTAGCATTAGCGAGTCCGAGACCGTGGTTACTCTTGCAAAAGCGCTACTCAACACGACTAGCGACCTTGTTCTTACCCTAAAATACAACAATTCCGCACTGACCGGCATAGTTGTTAGTGGGCTAGAGTTTAGCACCAAGACCGCGAACAAGACTAACACATTTTCCGCTAGTCTATCCTCGACACTCTTCGCCACCGCGGACATTCCCGCAATAGACTATAATGAGTTTTTGGCGGTTGAGAATTTACCAGAACTCGTGCCAGCAGTGATAGACACATTTAAGAAAATTCTCAATAACGGGCAAATTTCGCTGAGCTTTTCGACCGCGGTTAGCGTGGGCACTAGCGACGGAATTTCCGCTGGCGAGGCTACCGAGACAGACAACTCCAATACAAATTCTGGCGATTTGGCGCTGGGGATAAGTCTAGACGGCACGGCGACTGTGAACTTTGCGGACAAGAATTGTCCAAAGGTGTACGCGAGCGTTGTGGCGAATGTTCAAAACAAGACTTTTAACATTAAGTTAGCACTAATTAGCAAAACACTTTATGTGTCTATTGATAACCTCAACTTTACTGGCAGTCTGGATAATTTAGGCGAGTTGGTTGATTCTATCAAGGCGACATTTGGCGCCGAGGCGGGGGCGGGCGTTGAGGCAGTTGCGGGCGCAATTTCCGAGGCAGTTGCTGGGGCAACCGAGACTGCAACAAGCGAGACTGCAACAACAGACCTAATTAGCAAACTTAAAAATCTGGACCTTGCGACTCTGATGACGGGGCTAATTAAGTCTATCGATTCGGACAGCACAAAATTTAGTATGACTCTCTCGGGCGAGAATTTGGGGCTGGGTTCAGACATTACAATTGCGCTCCAGTACGGCGTGGAGCTTAGCAAAATCGCCGTAACTGGGCTCAAGATAAACAACATTGCAGCGAACTTTAGCGCAGAACTTACGGACCAAGACTATTCGTTTAGTTTGGTAGACAAGAGCTTTGTTTCGCTCGAGCATTCAGCAAAACTTTCTAGCGCGATGGCCACCACGATTTCCAAAGTTAAGAAAAATGGCACCGCGACAGTTGCCTTTACGGCGCCACTAAATATAGACGGCACCGAGGTGTTGCTAGACGGGACACTCGCCTACGACAACGGCAACATTTACTTAAACCTAATTGCGAGCGTTGAGGGCTTAGATCTGCCGATTACCGCGCACCTAATTAGCGGGACTACGGACAATTCGGGCGAGACTGGGACAATGATTTATCTAAATATCAATGGGCTAAAACTGGCGCTCAGCCTAAATGACCTAACTCAGTTATTCGCTGGGCTCGGCGGTGTAAAGTTAGACGACATTGCGCTCCCAATTGACCTAGATAGCATAAAATCCGGCGACTTTGGTTCACTCAATCTAGATTTTATTAAAGGTATTAGCATTAGCGAGTCCGAGACCGTGGTTACTCTTGCAAAAGCGCTACTCAACACGACTAGCGACCTTGTTCTTACCCTAAAATACAACAATTCCGCACTGACCGGCATAGTTGTTAGTGGGCTAGAGTTTAGCACCAAGACCGCGAACAAGACTAACACATTTTCCGCTAGTCTATCCTCGACACTCTCCACCACCGCGGACATTCCCGCAATAGACTATAATGAGTTTAGTGAAATTGGCGACATAAAGACTGTGATTCCTACAATGTTAGACTCTATTAAAACTATTGTTGCGGACAAGAGAATTGCTCTAAATATTGGCGTAGATTTACAAAAATCAGACACGAATTATGGCATTAGTGGACTATTTTATGCGGACTGGTCCAAACTTGGCGCAAAATTCGATATTTTAGATATGGATATTTACGCGGATATTAGTGTAAATATCGCGGGTAATTCGTACTCTGTTGAGACTCGCTTGTTGTACGGCACGGCTTATATCACTTTTGAAAATCTGAAGATTACTACGACTATTAGTAGCTTGAGTGATTTGGTTGATAGTATAAAAGAGTTGTTGCCAAATTCTACTGAGTTTGACACAAAATGGTTAGATGAAATTTTAGCTGGCTCTAGAATTGCCAAAATTTTGGACGGCGATTATTCGGTAATTAATGGCGAAGCCATCCTAGGACTCGTGATGACTGAGAGTAGCTCGGAATTTAACTTTGCGAGCGATGTTATAAACACTGAAAAATCGTGGAGCGTTTCACTCGGCTATAGCGAAACTTTAGACAGTATTGAAATTGCAGATTTTTCTATCAATGGTATCAACACGGGTGCGCTTATTAAGATAAATCGTGAATTCGAGCCTGCTATGATAGTAGCTAGTGATTATAGCGATATTGATGGTTTGAATAGTACTCTCCACGCAGTTCTCGACACTATTGATAATATCAGCACTAATAAGACAGTAGCGCTCAAAATTGGCAATATGGAATTGTCTATTAATAATGAGATAATCAAAGTTAGCGGGGAAGCGTATCTTGATTTTGGCTCGGCGCTGATTGAAAAAGATTCGTCATTAATATTTGACTACAAAAAGCTAAAGGGTTATGCTGGGCTAAACATTTTTATTGAAGGTGGCGACGAACATAACATTATCATATTTATGGACGGCGAAAGAATTTACTTGTCATACAACAATTTGAATTTGAGCGTTTCACTAGACAAAATTGATTCGCTGATTGATATTATCGGGCAACTCAAATTCATCACAGAGAGCCTGCAGACTGCTGACCTAGATAATGTTACTGTTCAGCAGTTAATTGATGACGCCAAAGAAAAGAGCGAGGGACAGCCTATTGTAAAATTGGGTAGTGTCGATGTAAACAGTTTGGTTGCGTCGCTATTACCTAAACTCGACCTAAATGCGATTAAAAATGGCGATTATAGTAGTATTGACCCTAAGATTTTATTAGGATTGGAGGCAACCAATTCGCTGGCGAGCGTAGTGATTGACCGTGATTTCTTTGGGACAAATGGCGATTTAAATATTCAAGTTTATTATGATAAAATATTACAAAATATCATCGCTAGCAACATTAGCGTTAGCAGTGTAACAATAAACAAAATGAATATTACCCTCAAGGATAAAATAGATATCGCCGAATTGGACGAGAGTAAATATTCTAGTCTAGATTCTATTGACACATTTATGAATAGTCTCCTCAAGACCGCTGTTGAGGTGGTGGATAATCAGCACATTTCGTTTGGTTTAAACACTGCTCTCGTGCACGAGAATATTCAAACTGACAGCAATAACACTCCTATAAAAGCGACACTGACTAATGTTACCGTAAAGGACAGCAGTTGTGCTAAGTTCGATTGGGCTGGCGCATACGAAAAAGTCGATTCGATGAACAAATTTAATATCAAGAAAATGCGCGCTTATGTAAACTTTGATGTTGTTACTGTTACTCATACTTATTATTATACAAACGGCGTGCGCAATGGCTCGCCAGCGAAGTCGGTTACTCGCAATCACGCAATTGTGATAACCTATATCGACAATATGATATATATTAAATACAATAATATGTATGCCAAAATTAGTGGCGAAAGTATCCGACAAATTGTAATATCTGCTTGTCAAATTCTAGGTATAGAAAATGTAGATGACGATTTATTTGATAGCATTTTATCTATCGCTAGCAATGCAAAGAGCGAGATGCAAGGCGGAATTTTTGACAAAATCACGGCGGATATTATCAAGTCTTTTACACTCTCTGATTCTACACTCAATGGTGTATTCAATCTCAGTAGTTTTGGCTTGGGAATTGACGCGCTAAATAATCTAAACCTCAATGTTTTGTACAATGCAGACGGGCTCAAAAATCTCGTACTCCGTAATCTCAAAGTTGGCAACAACTCGGTAGATTCTGTGAATATTGGGCTCAAGAATTTTGTAGCAATCAGCAGTGCTCCACAAGGGAGTTATATTGACCTATCTAATATCGGGAGTATGCTCACAGCGGTGCAAAATTCGCTAGAATACGACGGATTTGAATTCAGCGGTAATGTCAAACTCAAAATTAACGTAATCGGCATAAAACTTGATTGGACAGTTCCACTTAATGCAAAAATCAAGCTCGTAAACGGTGGTTTTGAGGCAAATGTCAAACTGGGCGAAATTCCTGTAATAACGGGAGTAAACAATGACGCGCGTTATGAGGTCGGTAACACAATTACCGCCAAAGAACTCTCTCCTGGTAAAGACAGAATTCTCAACATCTATATCAAGGACAACTGGGTATACATTCATAGGACCGAGCAGGTGCCATATTATTTATCTTGGAAGTATAGAACTTATGAAAAGAAACTTAAAATTCATCTTGATACACTAATTAGCAACCCGCTCGAATACCTATTAAAATACGGGTTGGGTATGAGCAACGAAATTATGAACGCGATTTATGAATCTGTAAACAAGGAGAGACAGAACCCTCTAGATTATAGCAATTTATTAAAAGGCTTCTCGAGTAGTAATAATGTAAACACGATGACACTTAACCTAAAGGAGTTGGCAGAAAATGACAAACTCGACACGATGACGCTAGGAATTAGGAATACTACTCATAATGGCAAGTCTGTGGTCGGTGGAATTATCTTCGATATGCAGATGCCTGTAGCGGATAATGTCAATATCAGTATGAATGCTAATGAATTGCAACACATAAATATTGGTCAAAACTTGAATATGAGCACGGTTGATAATTACGCCAAGAGTTATGGCTATATTGAGGGTGCAAAGTGGGATTCATATAACGGCGATTGGCAACAAATTAGCCAAGAAGAGTACTCGCTAACCTTTGTTACTGGCTCGAGTGAGAGTTTCCCAACCGTATCAGGTGTGTCGGGTCAAGCATATACTTTGCCTACTCCAAAGTCGTTTGAAACTGATGACGGAATTTATCATAGGACGTACACTTTTGCGGGTTGGTATGCTAGCAAAGATTATGATGAAGCTACGATTTATCAAGGTAATGTATATCCGCGCAAGAATACGACTCTGTATGCAAAATGGGATATCGACGCGGTGCCTTATTATCAGATAATGTTTGAGACGAATTGCACGCAAAATGCAAGTACGCAATCTATATTGTCTGGAAATATCTGCGAGTTGCCGACTCTACTCGATTATATCGTAGACGATAGTATGACTAGTAAAAATGAGTACAAGTTTGCTGGTTGGTACACTACGCCAAACTTTGCTACTAATACCAAGATTGATTCACAATTTGTGGTCGACAAGAGTCTATATCTATATGCAAACTGGCTAGTTACGACTACTCCTTATTACGCGATAAACTTTGTTTACAACGATAGTTCGAGTCTGGCTAATGTGTATATTCTCGAGGGCGATACGCTAGAATTGCCGGTATATACGGAGAGAAAAGAAGTCAAGACTGATGACCAGATTACGACCTACACTTTTATAGGGTGGTACACGTCTCCAGATTTTGCTACAGATTCTGAGGTTTCGGGCGAAATTAAAATTACCAAAGGTATGGTACTATATGAAAAATGGTATGAGGAGATTCGCTGTCGCGTAATGGTCGACTTTGTAACTAACAATCCTGATATATTTGAGCCGAGTATCTCTGACCTTGAGGGGGCAGTGTTTACGCTACCTAACTACACGGATATTATGATAGTTGACTCGACTCTAGATGACGCGACTATCGAGTACGAATTTGATGGCTGGTACAGGAATGAAACTTTGGCTGATGAGTACAAGTTTGAAAGAAACAACATACCAGTAGGCGGAGTAACTCTGTATGCAAAATGGACAGAAATTCGCCGTACTCACTATGCGCGCGTGTATGACGGTTCTGAATTGTTGTGGACCAGCGCACGACTCTACGAGGGCGAAACAATCTCGGTTGAATTGGGGACAAAAGCAAAATTAAATTCTAGGACTATGTTCTACGATGATATTAATTTCGCTACCCAGTTGAGTGATTGGGCGATGACTAATTGCGATAGAGTTATTTACGCAAGGAACGAATACACAGTAACTATAAAATCTAACATCGCGACTCGGTATCAAAATGAGAGCTTTACATTATATCAGTCTAGCAAGGTAACTAGTGTAACTAATAGAGTGGATTATAATGTAGATACTACTGATAAGACTTATCTATACGAGTATAAATTTTTGGGATATTTTGTAGGCGATCAGCAGATTGATTTTAATAATTATCTGACTGCAAACAGCGATGTCGAAATTACGGCCAAGTGGTCCAAAAATGACAGGAAATATTACACAGTAACATTTAGTAGCGACTGGATGAGGGCTGGTTGGTGGTGGAGTAATGGTTCCAAAGTATCGATGAGCCTACCTAACGGAGGCTCGGCACGCATTTTGGCTGGAGACTATCTTGTTGCTAGCGATTATGTTGCCAAAGCAGTTTATAGTTATGGTGGTCCAAAATACAGCTTTGAATCGTGTTGCTGGAATACTTCTGGCGCTAGAAATGTATACGATGGCAGTTGTGGTAACGGACACAAACTACAAATTAATGGGAACATTACTGTTTATGCGGTATGGAAACACGTATAATTTTAGCAAAATTGATATTTTGGGCTAGAGATTTTGGATAATTTTATAACAAAATATAAGTCTAAAATCAAAAAAACACTTTTTACCTTTTGATAGGTAGAGAGTGTTTTTTTGTTAAAAAAGTAATAAAAATTTGCTTTTTCATTACTCTAATTAATTTGTAAAAAAACTTAAGGTTAAAGAGTAAAAATCTGTCCTTTTAGATAAATCAAGATATTGACAAAAGGCGGTTTGTGTGATAATATTATGCAAAAATAAGAGTGAAGGATTTGAGACTTTTTTGTGAGTAGGGGAAAACTTTTTTAAAGAGGTGTAGTATGGAAAATATCGAAGAAAGAATGAAAGAGCTCGAGAACTTGAAGAGCGAGCGGAATAGAGTGTACAAAAAATTAATAAAAAGGCGAAAAATCAGCAGAATTTGTCTTGATGCGCGTGAAATTGACCATGTAAAAAAGAGCGAGAATTTGGCGATTGCCGGTTTGCCGATTGGCGCGTCGGTTGGGGCGGTTGTTGCTGGTGTGCGCGAAAATGAGGTCGTCAGTGAATATTTGTCTAAACCTGAGCATGTGGAAAAATTACGCGAACTGTTCGAAACGACGGGATATAATAATGTGTCTGATTTGGCAGTTTATTTGACCGGGAGCGATACTGTGGCGAGGGCTCTTTATGAGAGTTGCGGAGCTAGTGAGTATTTTGCTACATATGCTGTCGGAATGTGCTCGATGGCAGTTCTCGCAGGTTGTGCGATTTTTATGAGTGCGCCGTACATTTATAAAGGTGTTTGTAGAGTCGTGGGCGAGCTCAATTTTAATAAATTACAGGATAGCACTCAAAAATATAATAGATTGAATTGGGAATGCGAGTGGCTTGAGTATGAAATTTATGATGCGCTCAATACTGTCGACCCTGCGCTCAAGAAAAAAGCCGTAGAAGACTGCGAGCAAAATTCTAATAAAACTGACAGTAAAATTGGCGAGTCGGACAACAAAGCGTCAGCCGACAATTTAGTTAAGTCAAATTGCGATGAAGACTCAAAAAGTACTAGTGAGCCGACTTTTGATAGCAAAAATCAAGAATTAGTAAAATAATAATTTGTAGACTTGACTACCCAAATTTGCAGGCTACCCACCTAATTTGTGCGGGTAGCCTGCAAATTTGGGTAGTATTCTCATAAATAT
>CAVFEX010000003.1:5719-17676 GCA_963621495.1 bacterium | reverse complement strand
TAATACTACGCTCCAATTAGGCGCTCCCGCAAGGCTACCTTATGGCACATCTCGCGACCCACTTAATGCTGCTTGCTCCCGCACCTGACATGGTTCGTAGGGCGAAATTGCACAAGACCTATACGTTCATCACGCAACAAAGGAGATGAATATTATCCGTCGTGCAACCTCAAAAGGCTATTCGATCCTGCTGTAGCGGATTGCAGGTTACAGGGCACCGCTGGCTCCCCATCTAGCACAGTAAAATGATTGTATCATAAAACTAAATAAAAATCAAGATATTTTTGATATATTGTTGCACAAAAGTTTTATTTTGGTGTCAATTGTTGTCAGATTTGGCAAAATTTGTATCAAATGAGTTGTCTTATTTATAAAAAATTGATAAACTTACTATGTAAATATTGTCAATTGTTGATTATTGTGCTACAATATATAGATAAAAAAGGTGGGGTAATATGAGTGAAAAAGGTTCAAATGCATCTAGGTTTATTAATGCGTACAATTTGATAGATCAGACTTTGCGTTCGGTTTATAATTTCAAGAGGAATATGTCCTTTAATGATATGATTAGGCGGTCCGTTCCTCTCAACAGTATTGTGCGTAGATATGAGGACAAACTGATCGATTATGCGAGACTCAGAAATGCAATAATTCACAACAGTAGCGATGGTAGAGTAATTGCCGAACCACATATTGATGTAGTAGAGGAGTTTGAGAAGATTGCAAAATTACTCGCAGAGCCTCCTGTAGCAATTCAAGAAATTGCTAGTAGAAATGTTTTGGTACTGGATAGTGATGTTTCTATCAAGACTGCTATGGCTACGATAGCAAATTCTGGTTACAAGTGTATTCCTATATGTCATAATGAAACTATTGCTAGCGTACTCACTCCTAATAGGATAGTTAACTTTTTGGGAGGAAAAATAACTAGCGGGGTGGACCTTGATGATTTGTGTGAACATACCAGAGTGAGCGAAATTATCAACGAAAATGATGCTGAGGTGGTTTTTGCAATTCGGTCGGTAAATTTGACAGTCGAGGAGGCTCTCAACCTTTTTCAACAAAAACGCAAATTACAGGCTATCGTGATTACTCGTACTGGCAGTAATCTTGAGAGCCCTGTAGGAATTCTCACGGTTGCTAACATTATAGATTTAAACAACGTGGTAGAAGATTATAGTATCTAGATAGAGGGTTATTTATGTTTGACAAAGTTAATAGTAATTTTAATCCAAGCAAATTGGATAATGAAATCCTAGAAAATTGGGACAAGTGTAACATTTTTGAGAAGGGTCTTGTTATGCGTGAGGGCAAGGAGCCATTTGTGTTTTACGAGGGGCCTCCTGGTATGAATGGCCTACCCCATATTGGCCACGCCACCACTCGTATTTACAAGGACTCTATTTTGCGCTACTTTGCAATGCGTGGATACAAAGTATTGCGCAAAGCGGGCTGGGATACACACGGTTTGCCGGTAGAACTCAAAGCAGAAAAAGACTTGGGGTTAAAAAACAAGTCTGAAATTGAGTCTTTTGGCGTGGATAAATATATCGCAAAATGTAAGGAAATTATCAACACTTATGAATCGGAGTGGAGAACGGCTACAAAAAAACTAGGTTTTTGGGTAAATTTTGAAAAAGCCTATAGAACTTGCGATGATGGATTTATCGAATCTATTTGGTGGTCGCTAAAGCAACTTTTCCAAAAAGGCGACATTTATGAAGGATACAAAGTTTCGCCATACTGCCCGCGTTGTGGCACTAGCCTAGCTAATCACGAAGTTGCCCAAGGGTATCAGACTGTCAAAGACAAGACGCTTTTCGTTCGTTTTAAGGCAAAAGACCGTGAAAATACTTATTATATCGCGTGGACCACTACACCGTGGACTTTGCCTAGCAATGTGGCTCTATGTGTAAACAAGGAGTTTAATTACGCGGAAATCCGAGTTCCTACTGGTGAGCATTATATTATAGCTGAGGCACTTGTTTCAAAACTGTTTGAGGAATATGAAGTACTAAACACGTTTTTAGGTAAGGATCTAGAGGGTCGGGAGTATGAGCCTTTGTTTATTTTAGGCGACTCGCTCTTGCAAGGTAAAAAGGCGTATTTTATAACTAATGCCGAGTATGTTACATTGACAGACGGTACTGGAATTGTGCATATTGCACCTGCTTTTGGGCCAGAAGATTATGAGGTCGGTAAGGCGTATGATTTACCGGTAGTAAATTTACTAGATGACAAAGGGTGTTTTAAACCTGCTCTCGCTAAATATGCTGGCAAACGCAATATTATCGCTAATCAGGAAATCATTGATGACCTTACTGCACAAGGTGTAGTAGTGCGTGAACAGACAGTTGAACACGAGTATCCTCATTGTTGGCGCTGTCATACTCCACTCATAAACTATGCTAGGGCTGGGTGGTTCGTGAGGACGTCTAAGTATCGCGAGGCGTTGGTGCGCAATAATGACGAGGTAAATTGGCATCCCGAATCCGTGCGTGAGGGGCGTATGGGTAATTTCTTGCGAAATAATGTAGATTGGAATTTGTCGCGTGATAGATATTGGGGTACTCCGCTAAATATTTGGCGTTGTGATAAATGCGGAAAACTGCATTCGGTTGGTAGCAGAGAGGAGTTAAACGAATTAAAAGGCAATACTGATTTTGTAGAATTGCACAAACCGTTTATAGATGCTGTTACTTTTGATTGTGAATGTGGCGGAGTATTTAGACGCGTTCCTCAAGTAATTGACTGTTGGTATGATAGTGGCGCTATGCCTTTTGCGCAATGGCATTATCCTTTTGAAAATAAGTCGCTATTTTTAGAGCAGTTTCCTGCAGATTTTATCTGTGAGGCGCAAGACCAGACACGTGGCTGGTTCTACACTCTGCAGGCAATATCTACTATGGTGTTTGAACGTACTCCCTACAAGTCTGTCGTAATGTGTGGGCTGATTTCGGACAAAAATGGGCAGAAGATGAGTAAATCTCTCGGGAATGTGGTCAATCCTGATGAGTTGATTGATAAATACGGCGCTGATGCTGTTAGGTTGTATTTTAGCTCCAATTCTGCTCCGTGGTTGGGCCAAAAATTTGATGAGGCTGGCCTAGCCGAAGTTCAGCGTAAGACAATTTCTACTCTGTGGAACGTGTATTCGTTTTTTGTGTTGTATGCAAACATTGATAATTTTGAGCCGTGTGAAATTCAAAATTGTAGCTTGAGTTTGATGGATAGGTGGTTGTTGTCCAAACTAAACGAACTCATCGACAATATTAATACCTTTATGCAAGATTATAATTTTACTGATTCTACTAGGAAATTGTGTGATTTTATTGATATCTTGAGTAATTGGTATGTACGTCGTAGCCGTGAGAGATTTTGGGTAAATGGCGGTAGTGCTGATAAGTGTGCTGCGTTTAATACTCTTTATTATGTTTTGGTTGTTTTGAGTAAACTCTGTGCCCCGTTTATGCCATTTTTGAGCGATAAGATATATCTGAATTTGATGCAAGGCAAGGGTAAGGAGAGTGTGCACCTAGAAGATTATCCTTTGGCTGAGGCTCGATTAATTGATACCGACCTTAATATTGCTATGCAAGAGGTTATAGATATTGTATCTCTCGGTAGGTCTGCTAGAAATGAGGCTAACATCAAGAACAGACAGCCACTCAATAAAATTATGGTTTACTCAGCAAATAACATTAATCTTAATGCGGAATTGGTGCAAATTATTGCTGACGACCTTAATGTCAAAAATGTGGAGTTTATTGCTGATGCCAAAACTTATATAGATTTTGAATTAAAACCTCAACTCAAGACTTTGGGGCCAAAATTCGGTAAGTCTTTGGGTAAGATTCGTGAATTTTTAGCGAATACTGACTCGTATGATTTGGTAAGCAAGATGCGTGCAAACGCTAATTTAGAAATTAGAATAGATGATGAGATTGTTCTCTCTCCGCAAGATATTTTGATTTACCCTAAGAGCAAGCCTAATTGTACTGCGGTTACTGAAAATATGATTACAGTAATACTAGATACCGAATTGACTCCTGATCTACTAGATGAAGGTAATGTGCGTGAATTCGTGAGCAAAGTGCAAAATATGCGAAAAGAGGCTGGCTTTGAGGTTGAGGATAATATTGATATTAGAGTAGAGACTAGTCCTCGGTTGGTTAGAGTTTTGGAGAAATTTGCTGAATTTGAAAGTGAAGTGTTGTTGGCACAATCTATTGAGTTTAGTGGAGAATATGTTGTTAACAAAATTACTGATATCAATGGCGTGGAATGTAAAATTTCAATTAAAAAGGTAGATTAATTATGAAGTCAAAAATAGTTTTGAGTGATCAAGATGTCTTGGTCGCCTTTAAACAGAAAAATGTAGACTTTGCAGAATTTTCAAAACAAGCTAGCGTAAGAGCGAAATTGGACAACAATCAAGAGTTGGTGCCATTTTATTCGCTAGATAAATCGACTGGCGGGCTGGTATTATATGCGCGTAGCACCAAAGCTAAAGAAAACATTATGACTCAAATACTAGATGGAGATTTTGAGTCTGTGTATTATGCTGTCGTAGTCGGAGTACCCAGCAATGAAAAAGGAGTATATTCCGCGTGTGTTGCTCGCGATAAGCAGACTGGAGTTTTAGAGCATATTCCAGCATTAAACTATGACGCTATAAACTTTTCTTTTGGATATGAAGTCTTAGAAACTGTGGACAAAATTAGTTTGGTTAAGGTCAAGAGTGCTGTGCTGGATTCTGAAATGTTACGTTTTGGTCTTAGCGATATGGGTGCTCCTGTATTTGGAGACAAAGAATACAAGGGCGATGCTTTGGCGAAGAATACCTTTTTAGCACTAGAACTATTAGAATTGCATTTTAGACACCCTAGCGATGAGTCTGAGCGCACTTTTGTAGTGGTGCCCGAGGGTAAACCTTGGTCGTATTTTGATCTTAATAAATGGTTTAGAATATAATTTGGAGGTAAACTATGAACAAATCATCACGCGTAATCGCCATTAGAATAGTGTTGGCGGTTGTGCTACTGAGCCTGATTTTTTCGTGTGTGTATTTCTTTATAATCAAGGCACGTAATGATGCCAAGACTGCGGACAATCGCATATTCGCTACATATAATTCTGCACTCAATTCAAAAAACATTAATACTATCAGTGATAATTTGGGTGCTTTGGAGTCAGGCAGTTACTATTCCTATGCGCTAGAAAATAATATTCTAGGATACAAAGAGGCATATTTGTGCTGGTATATGAGTGGGCAGTTGTTAGACGCAAACTCCTATAGACTGATTGTTTCGCACGGCGATACTCGTTCTATTACTGAAAATTTAAAAGCGGTGGAAAAATCTGCTGAAACACTACTGAGAAGTATTGAAGTGTTTAATTCTACTAGACAAGAGTACGGTACTAGCCTTACTGCAGAGCAAAAGTCCGCTCTAAATCAGAATTTTGAGTTTGTCGTGCGCGACTTGAATAACTATGCTATTGATTATCAAAAATTAGCTTCTGCAGTATTTAATTACACTGCCAAATCTTACTATGAGGGTGTTAGCGCATTTGCTAGCGCTCAATACTTGTATAGTTACTGTCTTGACAAGCAAGTTAATGTGCTGAGCACGGCAAACGAGCGGGGAATAAGCTCAGTATCTGCAGATATTTATGATGAATCAATAGCCGTGTCGCGTAAGTTTTTTAGTGTAGATGCTGACAACTATGCAGTGCAGACTGGTGATGAGATTGTGGCGTGTGTGATTTCGTATTATCTAGAAGGTAGTAATTTTGATGATTTGTTATCCGCCGAGAACAAGCGTGAATTTATTGGACAAGTTGTCGATGGTAACAGATTGGCACAAATGAGGCAACTTATGAGGATTTTAGGTCTGCAAGGGAGGTTAGAATAAATGGCAAAGAAGATATGTGTTAACTTTTTGTGTATTATGCTCCTTTGTGTGAGTAGTTTGTTTGTTTTCTCAGCGTGTGGCGAGAAAAATTATACTTATTCAGAGTTTCAAGAGGCTTATTCAAATTATGTTACAAGGTATACTTATTCGACACAGAATTCAAATACAATTTTTGATAATTTAGGATATGTGTCGATTAATTATGATAATGCAAAACTAATGTCTGCGATAAATTCTACTACAAATTCTGACTATGAATTGATGTACACGCGTCTTAGTCGAGACACTAGTAGTAGCCAGGCGGTGCTCGAGCCAGCGCTCAAGTCGAGTATGTTGCTGTTGCATACTTACATCGCCATTGAGCCCGAAAAGGCGGTACCTAACAGTAGGGTTAATAGTTTGATGAAAAAGTTAGATGTTTTAAAAGAAAGGACAAATGCGTTTACTATCAAGTTGATTAAATTCCAAGCGAGGGGGGACGATTTTGATAAAAATAGCGCAATTGACAGGTCGTTTTTGCAGTATTTATTGTCAAGTTATTATGATATGCTGATCGCTAGTTGTGAGTTGAGTATGGATTTTAGCGATGTCGCAAATACATATTTTTGGAAAGATGTGGAAAATTCCAGCACTGGTAGATTGGCTTCGGGCAAGATTGAGAGATACTATTTGACTGAATTGACTCAGCTCGTGGATACTTATGCGCGTTTTGATTTGGCTACATTTTATTCTCAGGCTTATATAATTGATGGCAAGGCGTACTTTACCTCGAGAAAGCCTGCGGATAAGATTAATAGTATGCTAACCTTATATTTAGAAAATATCAACAAGTTGAGATTTTTTGACAATAGTTATACGGCAGGCGAGATGGATGAAACTGAAAAAGCGGTAATTGCTTCATACAATTCGGCAGTAAGTTATGATACAGTTTATAAAGGCGCATATGGTGTCGCTAGTCTGAGTTTGTCGCGTATGGGCGACCCAAAAGTCGACTTGGATGCCAAAGTTAGTGATGATAGTGCGACACAGGCACATCGCGTAGTTGTATCGAATTTTGTGCAAAATGAATTTCAAAACAAGCTTTTCACCATGATTAATCTAATAAAATCAGTAAAAAATTTGGCTTAAATTGGGCAAATCTGTACAATTTTATACAAAAAACAAAAAAATTTAAAAAAGGGTATTTACAAAATATCCTTTTTGTGTTATACTACAACTGTAGCTAGTTAGACGGTTGAATTCGTTCACGAATTAGGAAAGTCCGAGCACAATAGGGCGATGGTGCAAGATAACATCTTGTGGAGGCGACTCCAAGGATAGTGCAACAGAAATATACCGCCACAATGTCTATCTTTGTGTTTTTTGATATTTTTATGATATCATACCTCCTATTTTTTCACGAAGATATTTCAGTGGTAAGGTTGGAAAGGTGGTATAAGAGACCACCGGTGTTATGGAGACATAATATGCTATGTAAACCCCACCTTGTGCAAGACAAGGGATTGTGTTAGAGTTGCCCGCTCTTATCCCGATATACGTCGCTTGAGCATATTAGCAATAATATGCCTAGATAGATGACCGTCCTTGACAGAACTCGGCTTATAGGCTAGTCTACAGAGAAAACACGCTTTTGGCGTGTTTTTTCTTTTATTATTTGCAGTTTCGGCAATACTATAAAATATGTTTGTTTTAATAATTTCTGGTGTGGCGTATTTATTATTCGCTTTTCTTATTATGCATAAGAAATATCCCTTACTAAAAAAATACACACGAGTCTTTCCACAATATGCACCTTGTATGAGTGTGGGTATTTTTTGGCTAAGAAATGTAGATGATAGTGTGCAATTCGTATTTATTAAAAACGTCGGTATGAGGTTACTGGTTAATAATCAAAACGCAGATTTTGAGTTTTATAAAATCTCGCGATACAGGATTTCGCCTCACAATATTGAATATCGTACATCTTTTGCTAATATCAAGGTTAAATGCGGTGGAGTTGAGTTTTATAAAATTGGGAATGGCGAGTTTTCTTACGAGTTTTTTAAACCCAAATTAGATTATAATGTCGATACTTCTAGTGGAGAAATTATTTTGGCTAAAACTTTTAGAATAAAAGTAGTTGATATTAGTTTTAAAATTGAGCACATAAGCAATAAAAAACTCAGAGTTTGGGGACGCTTGGGGAACAAAGCTCGGTTAGAGTTTTTAGGGAATATGCGCGTAGCTACAAATCGAGAAATTAGTGATTACAAAAGACGAAATTTTGCGATTATCAATACGGATACTTGGAGTTTTTTGCCCAAATTTCGTACAAAACTCGACAACTCTTTGCAAAAAAGATTCTTATATAATTTACTAGACAAATCAAATAGAGAAATATCAATGCCAAATACTCTTTGTTTAAATATTTTAGATATCAAAACTCAGTTTAAATTATATCACGAGGGATATATTAACATTGATAAATTAGGGCTCTATCGAGTGTTACAGGTTAAGAATCGTGGGCAAAGTGCCGTGCTGATTGATGTGATTACAAAACTTAGATATCGGTTTGTGGCGGATAAAAAATTTGATGTAAGGCTTGTTTGCATTTTTGGGGTACAGTATCTTAGGTTTTTTAACTTTGGGGAAAGTATCGATATTAAGGTGGAGCCGTGGTATAATCTTATAGAAAAAGGCGATTTGTGTGATTTGTGGTTGTTGTCGAGCGAATATGAGAAAAATCTCAAATTAGGGATATGTGATATAATTGAGCGAATTAACTTGGTCGTGTTACACGGATTTTTTGTAGATGTGGTTAAAATTCTCAAAAGTATAAATTATCAATTTTTGCCCCGATATACACAGTTTTTGCTCGCGAATTTATTACTTAGTTTTGTTCGGAGCTTTAACTATACACAGGTTTTTTGCGATAAAAAATTAATTAGATTAATTTTATCTGGGCTAGAAATTGCGGTACATTTAGGTGGGAAGCGTGGAATATGTTTTTGTCAAAAGTTGTTGCCATTTGTTCAGTCTGAGAAGGTATATCAGCGGTTGTCAATATTCATATCACAACAACTGGAGACTGGACCTGGATTAGATGAGTACTACCTTTCAAATAAGCTCGGGGTGGTGTTTTTGGGCAACAGGGTAGAAATTTGTCCGAGTAAAAATATTGATAAAATTGATAACATTTTAATTTGTGGCAAGAGAATAAATCTCAAAATTAGGCGTGGGTGGAATATTGAGCGTATCAATGATTTTGTATTGGGCAATATTTATTCTTTTGAGGTCGCAAAATTGAGTGATGATACAGTTTTAACTTTTGATTGATTTTTTTGAGAATATATGCTAAAATACACCAGAGGGAAAATTATGGATCTATTTTCAAACTTTACTATCAAAAATGCCCCGCTCTATGAGAGAATGCGTCCTAAAACTTTAGATGAATTTGTGGGGCAAGAGCATATTGTGGGCGAGAACAGTTTGCTCCGCCGTGCTATAGAGAGCGATATGCTGGGGAGTTGTATATTTTTTGGACCTCCCGGCACGGGCAAAACCACTCTCGCGCATATTATTACTCAGACCACACACAGCAAGTTTGTTAAACTCAATGCCGTGTCTAGTGGAGTAGGAGACGCCAAAAAAGTGATAGAGGACGCCAGACGCGACTTTCAACTTTTCGGCAAGAGGACTTATCTTCTCCTAGATGAGTGCCACAGATGGAACAAGGCACAGAGTGATTCCGTATTGTCCGCCATTGAAGAGGGATGTATTATTTTTATTGGTTCTACGACCGAGAATCCGCATATTGCGATGACGCCCGCAATCGTGTCTAGATGTAGAATTTTTGAGTTTAAGCCACTTTCCAAGCAAAATATTATTGATAGTCTAAATCGGGCAGTACGCGATAAAGATAATGGATTTGGTAATTTAAAAATTGATTTGACATTGGAGGCTTGCGAACATTATGCGTGGGCAAGTGCGGGAGATTTGCGATGTGCGTTAGGAGCACTAGAGTTGGCTGTCAAGACTACTCCTATGAATTCTGAGGGAGTCATATTGATCGATAAGGCGGTAGCCGAGCAATCTATACAGAGCAAAGTTTTGAGTGTTGATGAGAATAGATTTTATGATATGTTGTCGGCGTTTTGTAAGAGTTTGAGAGGTAGTGATGCTGAAGGCGCGCTCTTTTGGAGTAGTAGGCTGATTTCTGCTGGCTGTGATCCGTTAATCATCTGCAGAAGACTCCTAGCCCACGCTAGCGAAGATGTGGGAATGGCGGATAGTAACGCTCTATTACTATCAACTTGTGCTCTTATTGCAGTCAAGAATATGGGGCTTCCTGAGGGGTTAATTCCTCTCAATCATGCCATAATTTATGTTTGTGAAGCGCCCAAGTCTAATAGTGTAGTAGTCGCTATGGAACTAGCCGAGCAAGATGCCAAAAATTCAAGTTTTGATTCAGTACCCGACCATTTAAAAAATTATCTCGTGCATACCAAGACGCCAAAATACAAGTATCCGCACGATTTTGGGGGGTATGTTTATCAACAATATATGCCAAAAGGATTAGAGGATAGAGTGTATTACCGCCCTAGCAACAATGGTAGAGAAAAAGACCTAGTCCGCAAGAAGATTTTTAAAAAGAAGTAGTTTTCGTTTGCAAAATTTCACAAACTATGTCATAATAAATGCATTAAATCAAAGGAGATAAAATATGGAACTTAAGAAGATAGAAGCCCTCAAGGGCACTCGTACAGAGCAGAATTTGATGCAGGCTTTTGCAGGGGAGAGTCAGGCGCGTAATAAGTACGATTATTTTGCCTCTATCGCTAAAAAAGAAGGCTTTGTGCAAATTGCAAATTACTTTTCTGAGACTGCAGGTAATGAAAAAGAGCACGCCAAGATTTGGTTTAAATTATTTCACGGGATGGGCACGACTGCGGATTGTTTAAAATGGGCGTCAGAAGGCGAGAACTACGAGTGGGTGGAAATGTACAAGGAATTTGCCGAAACTGCTCGGGAGGAAGGTTTTTTAGAAATTGCCAACCTGTTTGAGGGAGTCGCTAATATTGAAAAAGAACACGAGTTGCGCTTTAAACAATTATTAGCCAACCTCGAGACTGGTGAGGTGTTTGCTCGGGTTGATGAGATGGAGTGGGTCTGTCTTAACTGTGGCCATCATTATTTTGGCAAAACTCCGCCAGAGGTTTGCCCTGTTTGTGCGCACCCAAGGGCGTATTTTGCATTACTCAAGAAAGATTACTAAATTTTATGTTAATTTAGTAGTAAAATGAATTTAAAATAGAGCATATTGAATATAAGTGAATCCTTGAAATGAAGTGAACCCCAAAAGTTGGACAACTACATGAGGTTTATTTTTTTATTTAGCGGGCGTCTCTTCTTGCTTTTGTGGGAATTTATATTTTTGGTGTATTAAATATAAAAATTGCACACAATAACTCCCAAAGGGGCATTTATGTGGGAATTTGAGATAGTTTGCAATAGGCAGAATAGTACATATATTTCTTTTGTGTCAGAGGGAGTGGCAGAAACTTTGAAAGAAACAGAGGGTGTGAGTGCTGTGTGCGCCGATAGTGATAATATTTTCCTCTCTATAGGTTGTAAAAAACAGAAATCGGCAAAACTCAAGGCTAGACTTAAGGTGCTACTAGCTGATGTGATTTGCGAAAAGGTCAAATTTGAATTTTTGAGGGATAGAATGCCTGGTGGGCATTTGGGGCAAGATTACAGCTATATTTTGGCAAAAATTTGTACATATTTTGATAACGAATTGGACAAGCAAATAGTATTTGAAAATATTAAATTTGATGATAGTGTTTTTAATATTGAGAGTTTTTTTGATTTTCGGCTAATCGCTCTCAAAAACAAGTGGCTGGAGTTATGCAATATCGCTTGCAATAATGCATTTTCGTTTTCTACTCCAGAGACTTTTGCCGACTTAGTCCAATTTTTGTTATCAAACATTGAGATAAAAAGCCAAAGCGTGATATTAGAAATGCGAGAAAAATGCATAATTTATCACGACAAAAGGCG
>CAVFEX010000003.1:0-5709 GCA_963621495.1 bacterium | reverse complement strand
CATAATTTCCGCGATTGACCCTATGGATAAATTTCTAGTGTTAGGTAAACTCATTGAGTTAAATCCCTTGGTTATCAAGATTCATTCGAGTTCTGAATGCGAGGAAACTCTGAATTTAGTTAAAGATGTGTTTAAAGATAAAGTAATTATCAATTAAATTTTATAAAAACTTGTGGTTTACTCTTGACAAACTACTATAAAAAGTGTACAATAAAACAAATCATAGTAGTATAGAGAGACAAGTAGCCCCCAAGGCTATCATACAGAGAGATATGTCCTGGCTGAGAGCATATTGATGAGCGTGGGTGTGTGAAACTACTCTCTTGCTATGCGCCTTTCCCCTTTGCGTTATTAGGGAAATTG
The DNA here is from genome assembly GCA_963621495.1 of bacterium. GTDB lineage: Bacteria > Bacillota > Clostridia > Christensenellales > UBA1242 > UBA7867. The sequence goes on along the minus strand of CAVFEX010000003.1, from coordinate 5,346 downwards.
AGTGGCTCAATCGAGCAATAAAGGTGGAACCGCGGGGTAGACTCGTCCTTTGATTATAGAGGGCGAGTTTTTTGTTTTGCTCTCAATAAATGAATAGGAGAATAGTTATGGAAATTATTGTAAAAGATGGTAGCAAAATCAATGTAGATGGTGGTGCTAGTGTTTTGCGTGTTGCAGAGACCATTAGTAGCGGATTGGCTCGTAATGCTGTTGCAGGCAAGGTTAATGGGCAAATGTGCCAATTGTCTACAGTTGTAAAGGATAACGATTCGGTGGAAATTATTACTCTCAATGATGCAGAGGGAATGGAGGTTTTTAGACACTCCACAGCTCACGTTATGGCTCTCGCAGTCAAGAGACTTTTTCCTGATACTAAATTAAGTATCGGTCCTGCTATCAAAGATGGGTTTTACTATGATTTTGATTTTAGTAAACCTTTTAGCGGAGATGATTTAGTTAAAATTGAGGCTGAAATGTCCAGTATTATCAAGTCTAAAATTTCTTTTGAGCGAATTGAGGTTAGTAGGGCAGAGGCTCTGAAAATATTTACTGAACTAAATGAGCCGTACAAAATTGAACTCCTTGCAGACATTCCTGAAGGCGAATTAATTACAATTTATAAATTAGGCGAGTTAATTGACCTTTGTCGTGGCCCACATCTAGAAGATATTTCAATTATCAAGGCCTTTAAGCTACAAAATGTAACCGGTGCATATTGGAGAGGAGATGAGAAAAATAAGATGCTCACGCGCATCTATGGTACATCTTTCCCAAAAAAGAGCGATCTTGACGCGTATCTTAATATGCTAGAAGAGGCAAAAAAGCGCGACCATCGCAAGATTGGCAAGGAATTAGGGTTATTCTTTATCAGCGAGTATGCTCCCGGTATGCCTTTTTATATGCCAAAGGGCCTCACTATCAAAAATGAATTAATCAAGTACTGGCGCGAAATACACAAAGAAGACAACTATGTAGAAATTGAGACCCCTATGGCAATGAGTAGGGAGTTGTGGGAAGTCAGTGGGCATTGGGACCACTATCGTCAAAATATGTACACTTTTAAGGCTGACGAGGATAAAGATTATGCGATCAAGCCTATGAATTGTCCTGGTTGTATGCTATATTACAAGGAAAGCATTCATTCATACAAGGATTTGCCATTGAGAGTGGGGGAATTGGGCAAAGTTCATCGTAGAGAGGCGAGCGGTACTCTGCACGGATTGTTTAGAGTACGTGTGTTTACTCAAGATGATGCACATATATTTATGTTACCTGAGCAAATTGAATCAGAGATTGCGGGCGTACTAAAGTTGGTTGATAAGGCATACAAAGTGTTTAATTTATCATATCATCTCGAACTTAGTACAATGCCAGAGGACCACATAGGAGACGAATCTGAGTGGGAGAGAGTGGAGACTTCTCTTAAAAATGCACTCGAGAACTTGGGCAAGGAATATGTAATCAATGCGGGAGATGGGGCTTTTTATGGGCCGAAAATTGATATTCATATTCAAGACGCGCTAGGTAGGACTTGGCAATGTGGTACAATTCAGCTTGATATGCAATTGCCAAAGCGTTTTGAATTGAGTTATATTGACGTTGATGGTAGCAAGCGCGAACCTATTATGATTCATCGTGTAATCTATGGCTCAATTGACCGTTTCTTGGGCATTATGACAGAGAATTTTGCAGGGGCATTTCCATTGTGGTTGGCGCCTGTTCAGGCAGAAGTCATTAATATTTCCGAAAAACAGGACGAGTATGCCAAACTGGTTACATCAGCACTAGATACAGCGGGTATTAGGGTGGAGTATGATAGTCGTAACGAAAAAGTTGGTTACAAAATTCGAGAGGCACAACTTCAAAAAGTGCCGTATATGTTGATTTTGGGCGATGATGAGGTCGAAGAAGGGACTATTTCTGTTCGCCACCGCAAGCTTGGCGACTTGGGGAAATTTAAGTTAGAAGATTTGATAGGACTGCTTAGACGGGAAATCGACAGCAAAGAGATTAAATAAACATAAAAATTTAATAAATTTGCATAAAAACTATTGCATTTTGCATATTATTATGCTATAATAGGGCTATGTACAAAGAAGAAGCACTCACTTCTCACCAGTCGGGATACCTAGATTGGTCTATATTATCGATTTTTTTGATATAGGAGTGGGGTTTTCCCACTTCTTTCTTTGTTACAATAATTTTTAGGAGGATACATATCATTAAGGAATTAGCGATTAACGAGCAGATTGTGGCTAGTGAGGTTCGTTTGTTAGGCGAAAAAGGAGAACAGTTGGGCATAGTTAGCTTGGCAGAGGCTCTAGGAGAAGCTGAAAACGCGGGACTGGACCTTGTCGCAATCAATCCAAATGCTGACCCCATTGTTTGTCGTATTATGAATTACGGCAAATACAAATTCATTGCACAAAAGCGAGACAAGGAGGCCAAGAAAAAGCAAAAAGTTGCTGATATCAAGGGTATGGAATTGTCTATGCGGATTGAAGAGCACGATATGCGTTATAAGGCAAATCAGGTTGCCAAGTTTTTGCAAAACGGCGACAAAGTTCGTGTAATTATCAAGGGTGTGCGTGGTAGGATGGCGAATTTTGCCCACTTTGGTATTGACAATATGAACAAGTTCTACGAAATGTTGCAGGAGTATTGTGTGATGGACCAAAAACCTATTTTGTCTGGTTCTGTGATTACGATGATACTTGCCCCCAAAAATAAAAATAATTAATTAAGGAGAGAGAGTATGCCTAAAATGAAGACAAAGAGTTCAGCTAAAAAGCGTTTTAGAATGAACAAAAATGGTGTCATCAAGCGTGGTTGCCAAAACAGAAGCCACATTATGACCAAAAAATCAAGTAAGAGAAAAATGAAGATGCGTGCTGGTAGTACTGTTGCAAAAGCAGACCAACCTAAAATCGCTAGAGCATTAGAAGTGTAGGAAAGGAGGGAATAGTATATGAGAATTAAAAATGGTACACACGCTATCAAGAAAAGAAACAAGATTTTGAAAAAAGCCAAAGGTTACTACGATGGCAAGTCAAAATTGTTTAAGACTGCAAAAGAGCAGGTAATGAAATCTGGTAATTATGCATATGTTGGTCGTCGTTTGAAAAAGCGTGATATGCGCACTCTTTGGATCGCACGTATTAATGCTGGGTGCCGTCAAAACGGTGTTTCTTACAGTGTATTTATGCACGGGCTCAAGACTGCAAATATCGACCTTAACCGTAAAGTTTTGGCTGATATGGCTGTCAACGATTCTGCTAGTTTTGCTAAGCTCGTAGATACTGCTAGACAGGCAGTTGCAAAATAATATAAAAGGTAAATAGTTTTGCTTTGAGAGTGAGCAAAACTATTTTTGGTGATATGATTAGAGAAATATCGAGTAAGTCTAATGAATATATTCGCGATTTAATAAAACTTAAGAATAAGAAAAACTTAGGTACGACATTTTTGATTGAGGGCGAGAGGTTCGTTTTTGAGGCGGTTTTGCGGGGAGTAGAGATAGAGAGCTTGTTGTTTGTTGCTGAACCGAACTTTATTGACGTTATGCAATATGACTGCATCAAGATTAGTCCCGAGATAGCCAAGGCACTGTCTAGCACTGTTTCACCTAGCGGAGTTTTTGCTGTTGTGAATTTTTCCTGTGGCAGTTTTCAGTTGCCTTGTGGCGATTTTTTGATACTAGATCGCGTATCGGACCCTGGTAACCTCGGCACGATTATTCGTTCTGCACTAGCCTTTGGATTTCGCCAAATTTATATGCTAAATTGCGTAGATTGGCGTAATGACAAGGTTTTGCGTTCAACTATGGGCACGATTTTTGATGTCGAACTGTATGAAATTTCGCTACAAGAATTGAAAAAGTTGTGTAGCGGTTTTGAGGTTTACAAGGCAGATATGGTAGGGAAAAATGTTTTTGAGTTTGTGCGCGGTGCGAATATCCTGGGGCTGGCTCTAGGCAATGAGGCGTGCGGTATTTCACGAGAATTAGATGAGCTAATTTCGGCTAGTCTATCTATCCCTATGCGTGGCAATGTTGAATCACTCAATGTTGCTGTTGCGGGGGCTATTTTAATGAGTAAATTAACAAATTGAGATTAGGAGGAGAGTTTTATGTCAGGTCATAGTAAATGGTCAACTATCAAGCGTGATAAGGAGAAGACGGATCAGGCGCGCGGTAAAATCTTTACAAAAATCGGTAAAGAGATTGCTGTCGCTGTCAAAGCTGGTGGTCCTGATCCAGCCAACAACCCCAAGCTCGCTACTGTTATTGCTAAGGCGAGGAGTAATAATATGCCAAATGACAATATTCAGCGTTCTATCAAAAAAGCTAGCGGAGAGGGAAATACTGTAAGTTATGAATCAATGGTGTATGAGGGGTATGGCCCTGGTGGTAGCGCCGTGATTTGTGAAATATTGACTGATAACAAGAACAGGGCTTCTAGTGATGTACGCCACATTTTCGATAGAGCAGGTGGCGCGCTCGGCGGTCCTGGCAGTGTGGCATTTATGTTTGATAAGAGAGCAGTAATTGCTACCAAGGCAAAAGCTGGGTTGACAGAAGATGATGTAATGATGCTCGCTATGGACATTGATGCTGATGATGTCGATTTTGCTCCCGAGGGCTACACTTTTGAGGGCGACCCAACAAAACTTGCTGTGATGCGTGATGCTTTGCTTGGGCAAGGATATGAGGTAGTTTCTGCGGAATTGGAGATGATTCCTAACAGTCCTATCGATTTGCCTGAAGACAAGTACGTTTCTTTTATTAAAATGATGGATAACCTAGAAGAAAATGACGACGTTCAGAACGTTTTTCACAATGTGAATTTGCGTGAGGAGTGATTTTGACGGCGTACATTCTAACAGTTTTTAGTTTTTTATGGCGGGCAAAATGCCCGTTATTTTTATATGCCAAGTGCCGGGGGCGAGGCGCCCCCGGGGTAAAAGTGTAGGTTGCGGTTTTTTTGGTAGTTTATCTAAAATACAGCAAGAGTAAATGAGGGGGCGGGGCAATGCATAAGAGCGGTTCCCGCTCTTACGCATTGAGCCCACGGCATTCGCCGTGGGCTCCCGTTCCGCCTTTCGGCGGAACGCCCCGCCCCCAATATATAAGGATATATCATTATTAATTATTTATTTGTTTTCTCGTACAAAGAACGGATTTTTTTGCGTAGAAGCGAGCGAGGGGGTGTGGCACCCCAAGGCCATTATTTGGTTTGCGTTTTTTGTTATTGGGTAGTGAAAAGCATAACTTAAGCGCCTGCCTAGAATTTTTCTTATTTCGTGTCTCGCTTGCTTCTACACAAAAAACGATTTTTGCATAAAAAA
>CAVFEX010000002.1:17898-19924 GCA_963621495.1 bacterium | reverse complement strand
AGGGTGGGCACAATTGAGATGTGTGGAAAAGCTATCGGGTCGCTAAATGCGTACAAAAAACTAGCCGAATTTGTCTACAAGCGTTGTACAGATTTTAGCGACAGGAAACTCATCATAACTCACAATAATAACCTACAAGATGCCGAAAAAATTAAAGAAATTTTGCAGAGCAAATGCGATTTTAAAGAGGTAATCATCAAGCCAATGCGCGGGCTGACTAGTTTTTATGCTCAAGACCGCGGGCTCATAATATGTTTTTAGGAGGAAAAAATGCTAGTAAAATTCAAAAAATTAACCGATACAGCCAAAATTCCCGAGTACGCACACAGCACAGACTCTGGAATGGACCTTTTTAGTGATGAACAACTCACGCTCCACGCCAGAGAACGCGCACTGGTTCACACAGGTATTGCTATGGCACTCCCACCAAAAACAGAAGGGCAAGTCCGTTCCAAGAGTGGGCTGGCGCTAAATTACGGACTCCAAGTACTCAACTCCCCAGGCACCGTAGACACCAACTATCGTGGCGAAATTTGCGTAATTTTACTCAACACTAGCGACACGGACTATGTGATAAACAAGGGGCAAAAAATTGCGCAGTTGGTTGTTTGCCCTTTTTATAGTTGCAACACTTTGGAAGTTGATGACCTGGACGAAACAGACAGAAATCAAGGCGGTTTTGGGAGCACGGGAGTATTTTAATTCGCGTTTTGATGTAAAACTCTTGATTTTTGAGCAAAAAACATATATAATATATCCTGAAATTAGATACATTATTATGTTTTTATGCATCTATAGTGCAATGGATAGCACACAAGTTTCCGGAGCTTGTAGTAGAGGTTCGACTCCTCTTAGATGCACCAAAATTATCGCGCACGAGAAAATTCGGGCGCTTTTTGTTTTGCCTAAACTTTTTATCACGGTTAAATAATTACCACGCCCGTTCCCGATTTTTTAGCATAACGAATAAATTGCTAGCAAGAATATCTGCTGTTTTTTAATTTATTTATTAAGATATTAAAACACGGACCGAGTTAAAAGAACCCTAAAAATTGAATGATTTTTAGGGTTCTAAGTAATGCATTTGTATTTTTAATTTGATAACTTAATTTAATTTTTATGTCTTTTTATTTTAAACATAATCTAAAAACTACCCCGAGATTTTAGCCTCTAATTTGTCCAAAGCGTCCATAACTTGCCCCCAATTATCCACATCAATTACATTGGGGCGCTCGCAAAACTTGAGCAAGTTATCACGAAAAAATACACACGCGACACCATTTTTACTCAAATTCTCTACAATATCGTAATAGTCATCTATCATTATGTCAATTTTTTCTTGTATACACACCGATAATTTGTCGTCTACAGAATAATGAGAGGCGTCAAACTGAATTCCCGCTCGAGAGAGTCTCTCTTTTGCAATTTCAATCTCGCGCACGCCGTGTACACCTCTGCTAGTAATCAGTACCAACCTATGTCCGCGTTTTTTCAACTCGGCCAAAATCTCGCGAGCTAGCGGAAGAAAAGGCGCTTCTTCTTGAACTGAAAACATATATTCATCAAAAAATTGCTGTAATAACTCCGGAGCCCAATCAAAACGCCTCTGCACGCGCGCCTCTTTTCTATCAAATTTACCGCGATTGAGATTTTTCTCATAATCAAAATAGTCGCTATACGCGCGATAATAACTTTCCGTATCAAAAACGACTCCGTCTAAGTCGATACCTATATTCATTATAGTTGCTCCTTATAATAATTATTCAAGCCCTCTATTTTCCTATAAATTTACTCACAGTTATAAAAAACAAATTTATAGATTTTTTACAAGCCCGCATAAAATCAATCAAAGTCTGCGCAAAAGTCAATTTCAGTAAGAATTTCGTCCTCAATAGCCGTCAATTTTGACAATGTTGAATCAATGAGGTCTAACAACTTGGGATTTTGCTCTTTTGGGTCAAAGTAAACCTCGCTAATTGCATAAATAATCGTATCCACATCTAAATTTGCGCGAGAACCAATATAC
>CAVFEX010000002.1:0-17888 GCA_963621495.1 bacterium | reverse complement strand
CCAATATACCACTCGCCCCCGATTACCTCATATGGTGGCTCGATTTTACACTTTTCAAAGCAATATTCTATCAACTTTTTTTGCTGTTCGTCCAAGTCTAGCAGATGTTTTTCCAAAGTCTCCACCCTCCTAATAAATTAATATCATTTTATCAGATTTTACAAAATATGTCCATTGTTTTTTTATAAAAATCTTACCTAACATTACACACAAAACAACAAGTATCAAGTTTAAAACAAAAAACAAACCCACAGCTTTAGAGTAAACTGCAAGTTGAAAAACTCACATATTTACACATTTAGTAGGTTTGTTTTTGTTTTGAGTACACAAATTGTCCTCTTTGTGTCGCGCTAACGCTCTCAGTGATTAGCGAAATTACAAATTCCGAATTTATTCTACGCCGGTGTCAGTTTCACTACTTTCGCCACTCGGTTCACTGGGTTCAGTAGGAGTAATAGGCTCGGGGGTAGGATTTTGCACAAACTCCTCGTCATTTAAAGTGATTTTAAATTCGTTAGGAGTGTATGTCAAATTCTTGGTCTTGTCAAAAGTTACACCGTCTATAGTTTTTCCCACGATTGCTTGAGCATTTTCGCCTTTTATTACATAATTGGCGTTTAGAGTAATAACTATTCCCACCGAGTCAGTTCCAGTATTTGCATAGGTCGACACAACTCCACTAACTCCCGCACCATTAATCGTGGTGGCACTATTAATATTGAGATTTACTACCCCGCTACTGTTACCCACAAACGCATAGTTATCTATATTAATAGTTAATTCCTTATTGATATTGATAGTTGCTGTGCCAGAATTTGTCGTAATTAATGCACTATTAACCTCGCCACCATTTATCGTGATATTAGCAGTATTAGAATTGGTATTAATTAGTGGGCTTAAAATTGTCGCGCCGTCATTAATTTCAATCTCTATCGTGCCTGTGTGGGTGCTAATTAACTCACTAGTAACATCAGCGCCCTCTGAAACTACAAATTTTGCAGTTCCCGAGTTAGCCGTAATTAATGCATTATTAACTGTGCAATTTTTTAGCGTAATAATCGCAGTATTCTGATTATCACTTAAGATTGCGGACGAAATTGTCGCGCCGTCAACCGTGATTGTAGCGGTACCAGAGTTAGTAGTAATTAATGCGCTATTAACCTCGCAGTCGTCAACCGTGATTGTCGCAGTCCCAGAATTAGTCGTAATTAATGCGCTATTAACCTCGCAATTATTACTCATATTGATACTGATAGAACCCTCGTTGTTTTCAATCAGTGGGCTATTAATTATGCAATTATTCAAAGTAATCTCAAGGTCGCCCATGTTTGTTGCTATCAAAGAACCGCTAATTGTTTTGCCTGTTAAATTGATTCTTGTTGTTGCATTATTATTATTTGTGCCTATGATTTGACCGTTACCAAAAAAATCAACATTAAGCTGGTATACTTGGCCTGTTACTGACCCAAACAATGTTCCATCGAGGTTATAAATAGTCTTGTCATTCCCATCCAACACTCCTTTGAACTCATAGTCTCCAGAAACCTTTCCTTGATATTGATTCTTCAAAATTTCCTTGAGTAAATCATAATAAATGTCAGATTTTAATTTATAGAATTGACCACTTGAATTGTTGTTTAATATCCACGCGAATTGATTAGCCGTGTTGATAATATATGGTGTGTCTGCCGAGCCATTTCCTGTACCAACAATTCCGATTTTTCTTAAATCTTGATATTCAAGCTTGGTTATCCAATTCTGCACCGGCATTCCGTAATTTAAGTTATTTTCTAGGTTATAATTACCGCCTAAAGAGTCTTTAAAGTCATAGTTACCGCGCGCGACAGAATAATTGTATTTAGAATCAGTCGAATTTAAGTTGTCTGTAATGCCTTTTGAATTGCTAGTGTCATATTTTATACCACCTTGATAGGCTTTGGCCACACCCAATTCGCCCCAATCATAAACAACATACTGCGCGTCTCCATTACGGTTTATTATTTCAGTCATCGTGTAAGAATTGAGCACACTAAGAACTCTCGCGCCATTTTTCGCTATCATACCAGCAACCTTAGAATTTGCGCCATCATTAACTATCTTACCCGCTGAAAATACCTCTACAAAAGTATAGTACGCGTTTACCGTTTCTACTGGAGTTTGCGTAGTGTCTTGAGTTTCGCTAGCCGTATCTAGGCTGGTGTCCTCTGTATCGCCTGCGGTGTCCTCTGTCGTCTCCTCAATGTTGTTCACATCATAGTTAATTCCAAATATTGCGCCGTAGCAGTAGTCCCCGTCGCCACTAAGTTCCGCGCAAATATCAGTAGCACTAGCGAGATACCTAGCTCCACTCTTGCCTACTATTCCTCCAATAGCAGTGTTACCAGTGATGTTTAGGGTCATTTCGCCATACACATAGCAATTGTTGATTACTGTATATTGTATAGCCTCACTCGCGAGCACACCAAAGTTTTGAACATTGCTCCCCAGCGTAGAACTACCCTCTACCTTGAGTACCACGCCTTGAATTCTACTCTGCTGTGCCTTGCTAGAGATGATTTTCCCAAACAAGCCATCATCACTCTCAATATTGTCTGCAAGAGTAACGCTGATAATATGACCGTCTCCATTGTACGAGCCACAGAATTGGCTAATCTCCTTGAACGTATCATTATCCCCGACGATATCATTCGTCTGCAAATAATACTTGTATTCATTAACAGAAGTGTCTTGCTCACTCTGGTTAGCGACTTTGCTATTAAAGTCAGCAGTAGATGCGATTATGATTGGCGCAGTCTTGTATGTTCCTTTGCCTGTTGTATACATATTTGTGTACTTGTCTTGGAAGTTTGAGTTTAAAGATTCAGTATGCCTTAAACAATAATATGTTGAATTAGCACCTTTAGCAAATATATTAGAACCTTGTGATTCCAAATTATTACCCTTTGTTATGTCTCCGCTAATCTTACCAACCTTAGCTATATCAGAACTAGTGAGCGCATAGTTGATATCGGCAAAAACACTAGTCGTACTAACATTATCAGCATTAAAACAACCCATATCGATATTGGTAAATAGTGTGTTGTTGACAATTGAATTCAAGGAATACCCATTAGCTACTTGGCTTTGAGTAGATTTGTTACCTATAATACCTGCTACTCGATAATCGGTGCCGGCAGTGATATCTGGAGTGCCATTTAATATGATATCTCCCGCTACGACAAAATAACCAATTCTACCTGTACTGGTAGTTTCGCCGACCAAGCCACCTATATACATTTTATTTATAGACTCACGAGTATCAAGTCCATTTTTTAGTTTAGAAATATTCACATTAATCCTAGAATGAGAGTCAATGTTGCTAAGAGTAGCTGTCTGTTCGAGCAAACCGACAATACCCCCAACCCTCGTCTCTGGCATTAATTTGTCTATAGAGATATCCATCTCAGAAACACACACTGTTGATTTGAAGTCCTTGCCTGATATTTTACCAGCGAAGCCACCTACACTAAGATACAATTTATCGTCATTCGTATTGCTATAATTTACTTTCATTGTGCCCGTCGACAGCGAATTAGTTATTTGGGTCCTACCCTCAATCTTACCAGCGAACCCTCCAAGAGTGATTTCTTGGGAGGAGAAAGATGCTAGATTATATACGTTGTCTGTGAGTATTAGATTGTTGTCTACATAGCAATCTGTTATTTTCATCGTGCTTACCCCGGTTGTCTTGATAGTACCGAACATACCACCAACATTATTGGCATTGGTCGTAATTTTAGAGCCAACATTTGTGCTACTCAGAATTGAAACATTCTGTACAGTACTGTTGATAGCCACACCTGCCAAACCTCCGACATTGGATAGAGAACCCTCATTTAAAGATGTGCTGTAGTAGATATCTTCTAACACAATATTTTGAATCGTGGCTCTGTTGATAGCGCCAAAGAATCCAAGACACGACGCACTAGAATTTACGATATAAATGTTTTTAATAGTTGGATATTTGTTGTCTGATAGCTTATTCCCCTTTAGAGTCCCACTAAAAGGCGAACTCTCCGAACCAATAGAGACAAATGGAGCGCTGATCACTAACTTGTCAGTAACTGTCGTGTCTCTAAAGTCGATATCGTTCATCACTGTGTATATCTTTTCTGGGTGCCAGTACATCAATTTGAGGTCTTTTGTTGTATAAACTTTGATTTCTTTTGGCAATTCCTTTTCCACTATGTCTGGAATGCTACTAGTGTCATCTAGCCCTGTTAGGCTATAATCTTGGTCCCAGCCCGCGAATATTTCGCGGTAATTCTGTATCATATAACCTCTAGTCTTACCTTGACCCAGATTGATAGAAGAACCAGTGCCATACCTACCAACTGAGTAGTTTAACTTAATGCTACCGTCCTCATCACTTTCTTCATAGAGGTTAATACACCCACTACTACTAGATCGAGGGTTGACATCAGTACGCGCCAGCTCTTTATTGGTAATCTGTGATATAAAGTAGTTTATCGGGTTAGTGAGATATCCGTATTCATCATTTTGGTCATTAGCCACTGAGTGTGTAGTGTAGATTAAATTACTGTCTCGAACAAAGCCCACAATTCCACCGACCGAACCATTAATATTCTTATTAGAATTGTTGGTCAAGTCGTAATAATAATTATAATTATCCTTGAGGTAATTGTTCATCGCTACTACATAATCTAGCGTAGTTCCATTTATCATTGACTCGCCGAACGGGTTAGTTAAATCAGTACCATTAGTTTCGATATATTCTCGCTTGTTTGGATTATCTTCAAAACTAGATACATATCCCGCAATTCCGCCGATATTTGCCTTGTTGCTAGCCAACACACTGCCTGTAGCGAGACACGCGCGTATATCTCCACCATACACTGCACCCGCTATACCACCCGCATTGCCAGCAGATGGATCGTGCACGGCAACCTTACTACTAGATAGTATAATCGTTCCACCTGGCCAACCCAAATCACTAGAACCTATGTTAATTCCCACAATTCCGCCGACAGCAATTGGTTTGGATTCGGCATTAAAGAGGTTGAGATATGAATTTGATGCGTTGGCGCCGGTCTTTTCGCTATCTGCTTTGTCTTGAGCGCTAAGTGTGGTGGTAGTGCTACCCTGGTCAGAATATCTCAGAGTTGCGTATTTTATGTAACCATTATTCTGACCTACTACACCTCCCGAGAATACATATCCTCTAATTAGTGCATTGCTATAAACAATTTTTGTAGCGTTGGATACCACAGTGTATTCGCCCACACAACCTATCAAGCCACCCGCAATCTTACCTACAATACTCACATTAGCATCACTGCTAATATTGTAAATTCTAGCCTCATCTGGATTAGCCGAGCTAGGATATTCAGTATCAAATTGCACTAGGTCTGCTACACCGAATAGTCCACCCGCGTAACCAAGTTTTTTGACTTCTACTTTTCTACTAGTGTCCAAATTATACGCGCTAATAAGGTCCAAATTATATAATAGTCCTGTATCCGCTCTATAGTTAGATGTTACACCTACATTTGCATAAGCAGTATGTACGCGACTCGTACCCGTAACATATCCAGCAATTCCGCCGACAAAGTTGTTGCCCAGCACCCTACTACTAGTAGGCACAGCGCCCGTAACTTTTACATTATATAGGTTAGCATTTTCTACCCAACCTACCATACCGCCAACATAATCTACACCCGAACAATCAATATTTGATATCACTGCATTGTAGTTTTTGATCGTTCCTGTATAATTTTCGCTCGGCGATACACTAGCCGACATCAGTTTGCCTATCAGACCATAATAGGTATGAGTTTGAGTAGTGTTTACTGTTAAGGAAACATTGTTAAACGTAAAACCGTTACCCGACAAGATACCGGCATATTGCGCTGTAGGAGTAACTAGCGTCAGTTTACCACTGAGGTCCTGCTGAGTTAGGTTGCTAGCAATCCTAATGTCGCTATATATAACATTGTCTATTATTTCCTCTCTCTCAATTGCAGTAGAAAACGCATTATTAAACTGCTCCATATTGCTCACAACTATTGGGTCATAGCGATAATCAAGATCAGCATAATAATCTTCATCGTTATCTTCTTTTGTAAACACCGACTTGTATCTAGTTGTATAATGATACTCTACGCCCGATTCTTTTATTATTGTTTTAAGAAAATCCATTCTAGGGGTCGCAATGAGGCTCGCGTCTACGAGTTTTGGACCAAAGTTTGTATATAGCCCCTTATCCGTTTTAGATTCAAAGCGATCGTGCGTAAAGTATTTTAATTCTGTGTCGCTAGCGCTAGCAAAAATCCAAACTCCAGAGAATTCCTCGCCGTTGTTACCATCGTTAGAGAATACGAAATTCTTGAATACTGTCTTGCCACTCGTCCCACAAAAGTCCTCGGCACTCATCTCTGTTGCGTCTTCGAGAACTTTACTTTGCGCCGTAAAACCTGAGTTGTAGTAATAACAGTCGACTATTCCATCATATCTGTTGAGGTTGTTGTTTGCCGGCTTGTCGCTCGTGCTAGCCCCGTCGTCTACACCGATAAATGGATAACCGCGTGTCGCAGTAGCGTCTTCAGAACCTTCCAAATAACTCGTGGAATAACATCTATGAATTTTACCTTTTGCAGAATTTTTAAATGCAAAACCACTCATTCTAGGCGAACTCAGCGAAACCGCCGAATAACAATCAGACACAGTACCAGCGTTTGAGTACACAAAGCCCGCTGAATTCACACCAGAAGAAATGGATACATCGCGCGTTTTCTCTGCGCTAGTATTTAGCACGATAGTACCTGAAGTTGTAACACTCGAGTATGCACCACCTACAAAACTAGTGTTGACTAGAGCATTTTCGTAATTGTTTAGCACCAGCCCCGCAGTCGTATATCCGTCCAACTCTGTTCTGTTTGTTATGCCACCACCCATATAGTACGAACTAGCAATTGTGCCGTAGTTGTTTACCACTAGCCCCGCCATATTGCCACCAGCAGTAAGGCTAACACACTCTACTCGACTGTTGGAAATTCCACCATTGTTAGTAGCCACTAGGCCCGAAATGTTATAGCCTAGGTTAGCAGTTTTTGGCAGAGATATGTTGACAAATTTTTGATCACTCTTGACTTGACAGTTATAAACTGTACCATTATTTGTACCCGCCAACACTCCAAAATTCATTGCGGTTGAGCTATCATTTGTAACACCAAAATTGTCTCCAATTTCAATTTTTACATTTTTAATAACCGTGTCTGCATCAATAGTACCAAACAAGCCATAATTCGTATCTTGCGTGCTACTATTTACAATTTTTGCATCAAACTTGATAGTATAGCAATTACCGTTGAAACTCCTAATAGCAGTGTTCAAAGGCGTCCACGACCCACTAATCTCTATGTTGTCGAGCAAGATATAGTCAATGCCCGCCTCCATATTCTTGAATTGACTTAGCGTGTAAATAGGTTGAGGGTGCTCTTGGGAGGTAATTTGATAGAATTCTATATTGATGTCAGAGGTTACCTTTGTTTGTTTTGCAGAATCCTTGCTTGCGCTATCTTTTAACAATTGGAAATAGCCGTTTTCATATTTATAGCGTAATTCAAATTTAATTACACTGTCATCACTAATACGATTACTCAATAATTTATAACCTGTATATAATTTAGTTTCAGTATCTTTTGTAATGAGTAATTTATAATTTCCGTCTATCCACTCAGCACTTTCTATGTCGCTAATTTCTTTTGCTTCTAGATCATCATATGCGTATGTCCCATCACTTTGTAGTACTCTTTTACGCCAACCATTATATATATTTAACTCAGAGCCCTTACCATTGAGACTGTCAATTGTCTCTAGGATTTTGTCGCGAACTTCATCATCACTAGGGTCAAAAGTTATCATGGAAAAGCTATTTATATTAGTTGCATCAATACCCTCAAATAGATTTAGGGCATACTGATAGGTTGAACTATTGACATAGGCGTATCTCTTAGGATTAGCCATTACCAACGTATCCCCAAGTTTCTTGATATAAAAGTCTACTACCTTGTATTTTATTTCACGAGTTACACGATATTTCATACCGCCGTCATCTTGTATCGCAGACAAAGTTACTGTGATTTCATCGTCCAAACTAGCATCACCCGTGTTTAGGTAACATTCATATCTTCCGTCAATTTTCTTATTATTATTAACAATGAATACACCCTTGTCAGCACTAGATTTATCCACACTGAGTTCATAACTCTCATAAGCACTACCTATCTCAATGTAAAATGGATTTTTATTTTGTTCTAAAGTAGTATCATCTATATATCCAGTACCTTTTGCCACTATGTAGTTTTTATTAATTTCATCATAACAAGCCTCCTCGCCCTCAATTGTGAGCACATCTGGCTTGTAAACCGTAAAAGTATTACTAAAAGTATCTGTATCGCCGTTGCCTGTAATTTCCACAGTGATAGTAAACTGCGTACCCGTTTCGAGCGACTCAAGACAAATAGTCCTAATATAGAAATTGCCGTCAAATTCGCCATTTTCCGTACTTACTCGCGCCAATGATAACCCGTTTTCGATATTTTCTACACCAGCCTGCCACGAGGTATAAGTGTAGACATCGCGGTCGTCAACATTTAGCACTCTCTGGTCAAAATACATAGCGTGGTCGTCCACCGTGCTACTCGTAACCTTGATTGTGTCAAAATGAGCATAATCAGGCGACACAGTTATGCGCAACAAGCCATATTCGCCCGCAATAATTGTGTCTGTAGGCGTATCTCCAGCCTGAGTTAGTTTTGCGCCAGTATTGATAGCGTCTACAAAGTGATTGATTTTGACGCTATTCACGCTCTGTGGTGTATATGTCATCTGCAAACTTACGATTTTGTCGTTTAATTTTTCGCCGTCTTCATCGAGTGCACCAACTTTTAACAAGTAATGCCTGTCGCTAGTCATTTTTTTGCGCATTTCTTGAGACAATTCTATCTCAAAGTCCACAATAACCGCACTCTCTTCGATATATTGAATGTTTGCCTTTGCATCATCGAACCTAACATAAATATCCGTACTTATTCCTAACATTAAATCAAGAGAAGCGTCAAAATATGCAATTGGACCAACACTGATTATATTTCCGTCCTCGTCAGTCTCATACAATTCGTACCACAATAGCCCCGCTAGCCCCTTGTCAGGGTCATAAGCGTCATTGAGAATACTAATACTAGATTTTAGTTTTTGACTAGAACTGATAGTCGTACCGCTCGAAGCACTGCCCATCGAGATGCCAGTTACACCATAATAAATTCTAGTCTCAAAATTTCTTTCTGCGCCCGAACCAATGACATACCTAAAACTCTCAATAGCGCCGATATTTTTCTCGCTATCTATTGCATAAAATTCTACATTGAGATACGGTATTACAAAAGTCGCATACGTAGTTACATCATCGCCCAGCGCATTGAATACGATTTTGTCGCTGTTGTCTAGATAAAGATATAGGCACCTTAGAGATTCGTATTCGCCCTCATTCCAGTCATTGAGCCCTATCTTGTAGTTTGATATCAAGTTATCCGCACTGTCCAAATTAGATACCAGCGCGCCTGATGCATCATATTTTAACCCAGTTACAAACTTGACACCACCGCTCGCATTAGAGACTTTTTCTCCATTTTTGCAGTATTCTACAATTACCGCAGTACTGCCCTCGTGCTTGATTTTGAGTGTGTCGTTAATCATTTCGCTGGTGCTATTATCACGCCCCGCGAGGATATTACCACTCTCGTCCTTAACCTTGATACTATCAAAGCCACTAATTACACAAATCTGCACTATGTCGTAGGCTTTGAGGTTTTGGCTACTACTGATTTTTATCCAAACTGTACCAGTACCGATAATATTAAATGCCGCTTTTTCAAAATCGGCGGTAGTCAAAAATTGCAGAACACTCTTGTTGCTGATTTCAAAATTGATATTAATATTACCCACAGTAGTCCTTGATTCTGTGGCGTTGTTTGTGATATCCGTAGTCATCGCAAACAGTTTGCTGAGTTTAATAGGCTCACTATTCTGCTCGTAAAATAGAATTATTTTTTTGGTGTCATTTTCAAAATTGAGAGTCGAGTTGATATAGCCGTCAGTAGAAATAGTTGCAAATGAATTAGCAATCAATTCCAGACTAGTAGGCACAGAGCGAATGAATTTTTTGTCGTCGCGCAACAAGTATGGGTATCCCTCGTTAGCCTTGCCCGCACTCTCGCTCGAGTCCTTTGCCCAGGAGTTAATAACGGAATTAGGGAATAAAGTTAATACACTAGAATTTAACATATTAGTGCGAGTTATTGTCGTAACTTGACTGTCGCCACTCGGAGCACTCGCACCTTCGCTATCATCATACACGTAATAAACATTGAGTAAAGTTTGAGTCCCAAAGTTGCCGAGGCTTATATTATCATTATACAGGTCAACATACACACTAGTCATACTAAGACTGTCATTTTCTCCGATAAATGCATAGCCAGTTGCCCCCTCGCCTAGAGTCAAGCGCCCACGAGCATAGGCGTTTGTAATTGTAGTACCATTACTGCTATTAATTACTTTTCCGACAATTCCGGCTACCGTTCCAGATGTAGCGTGTAGCCCTGACCAAACAAAGCTATTCTGAATACTACCGCCTTGCATTTTCCCGACAATTCCGCCCAATATTCCGCTTTGGCTAATAATATTCTTGACATTTTTAGCAATTTCGTATGACTGAACAATCGTGTAATTAATATTGGTATTTGTTGCGGTTCCGACAATACCACCGGTTACCCCACGCGCCTTGATACCTAGGCTCTCTTTTTCTGTTGCGGTTGTTTCCGCAGTTTGATAAATGTCATAATATGCGAGTGTAATGTATCCATAGTTTGTTACTCCGACTATACCACCTTGAATTGTGTCATAGTCTTGAGAAAGTATCTTGACAGCACTCAAAACATTTTCTATCTTAGCTTCATTATTTGATGATACGCCCACATTTTCGCCTACCACACCACCGATTGCCACCAAAGCAGTCGTAGTAGCGTCTGAATTTTTAATAGCACTCAATGTGCCTTTTGCCTTAGCACTATTTACTTCTCCGTAGTTTAGCCCGACAACACCACCCAGACTACAACGCAAATCTTTTGTAGTGTCATAAGCTACCGCAATACTCGCTACCATTTCGCTAGAAATTTTGTAAATCTCGTCCTGAACATTGATACTATCATTGATACCGACAACACCGTAGTTTACCCCTACGACACTACCCCAGTTTACCATAATATCATCACTCGAGACTGTCGATTCGACAATGTTAACATTCATTTCATTGATATTAGTTCCCTCGTCAGCCATACCAACTCCACCGATATTAGCCGAAAAGGACCAGTTTTGTACATTGTTTTGATGTTTGTAAGTATAGGACAAACTGCTACAATAAATAGATACATTTGATATCTCGGCAGAGTAAGTTTGAGTTACGACACCCTCTGAATCCTTAACCTTGATTGTCGTGAGCCTACCCACGAGTAGTCCATAGTTAAAATTATTCAATTTAGGATTGTCCGTACTAACTAGTTCTTTGCTCGGCACCACAGTTTGCTCTATTTTATAACTGTTAAAGTAGAAATTAATATTCTTAATACTACCCGACACAACACCAAATATTCCGTAATTTCGATAATCGGCAGTGCTACCTATTTCAATTTTTTCTAGTTTGCGCTCAATAGTCCAGCCTACAATATTTTGTGTAGCGCCAGCGGTCTTGTTGCCCTCATTATCAAAATACTCCATAGACTGAATTGTTCCCGAAAAAGGCGTGTTCACATTACCTATAGGGGTCCAACTCCAGTTTTTGTTTTTCGCTAATTCCTTGTTGATATACTGACTCATATCTATCGTGTTCATCACATAATAGTTTTTGTCCCAGTTAGCAGAGTTAGCACCTACGCTGGCTACATCGTCAGCGGTATACAATTCGTATGGCACAACTACGCCGTCTGCCACACGAATAGCTATCCTCTTGATAGTCGATATGTCCGAGATATTTAACATTTTACCCGTCGGGGTTGTTAATTCGCTTACCTTAGCGCTCGACACGTCTTGTGGAATAATATACAAAAACGCATACCCAGCAGTTTTAGCCTTTATCTCGTATCCACCAGTATCAGAATTGTATATCAATTCCGCTGTTTTACACGAATATTGGTCCTCGTAGCCCTCTTGACCGTTTGCCCGAGGTAGAATTTTATAATACATGGACTTGTTAGAGCCGACCGACATTTTTACTGTCAGTGGCTCAGAACTAGCGCTATCCAACTTTTCCGCGTCAAAGATAATGTACTCTAGATTGTGATTTGTAGCATCAGCTGGGCTAGTGGTAACTTTTAGTGGGAAAGTATCAGTTTTATATGATTCAAAATACAACGCGCCATTTTTCAAGGACGATTCGTAATTTTCAATATACACTTCGGATATTTTCTTAATCTTGTTGACAGTTATTTTGACTTCCTGTGTAAACACTTCCCCGTTGATATCTGTAATAGATGCGACGACTGTAGCTGATACCCGCAGTGCGAGACTAGATATCGAACCAGTATTGACCGTAGTACTCACACCCTTTTCTTCACTAAGTGTGATATTTGGCGAATTACTGCCTACTAGCGTCCACTTGATATTACTAGAACTTATTGTAGCCTCACTCGGATATATGGTCGCAGTTAATTTCTTACTGCTTTTTTGTGAATCATATGCGCTGGTATCAGCACCAGAGCTACTCGAGTTTTCCACATTAGCCAACAGTTCCACATTTGATTCATTGAGGACAAAAGATTGAATTGGTAAGAAAACATCAACCATTAGAGCATTATTTATAGTCTGTGTAGCTGTTGTCAAATTATTGCCGACTATTTTGTAATAAGTAATACACATATCAAAATAAGCAGGGCTATCACTACTAGAATTAGTAGCGTATAGATAGTTTGTCTTATAAGAACTTTGCGATTTTGTAATTGTGGCGATATTATTACTACTGCTCGACTTGAATTCTATGTTTTTTATTATGCTATAATCTAGCACAGATGCAGGATAAAATGTGTTCGTCAAGTAGAGAGGCACGCCTTTTTTCGCCACATTGATACTAGTCAGTGTCTCCGCCGTGATTCCATTAGTAATACTTACAGTTTTTGTAACAAAATCTTGGCTATACATTTTTGCAGAGTTTTCCGAGGAAATACTGAGGGTTGTTGCATAGTATTTTGGCACTACGCGCACATCGATAGTAAATTTTTTGCCACTCTGCGTAGTAATAGTCAGTTTTGCATTACCTGGACCTTTTGCACGCACTGTAATTTTGTTTTGAGTGTAATCGCTAGGAGTGAGAATTTCTACAACATTTTCAGCACTACTACCAAACACGACGGTTTTATCAAAAGTCGCATTGCTAGGCGTTATACTAAATTTTAGCTCGCGAATACTCAAGTCAGTAGAATTTCCGTATTCATCATATTCTAGCATCAGTTTTTGAGAACTAGAATCGAGATAATCTTCGGCTAGCGCTATAGTTTCGATACTCTGACAAAGGTTGATTTTAATCTGTCTTATCACACGATCTTCAGGGGAATCTTTGGTATCGTGAGCAATTACATTAAAAATAAACGAACCTTGCCCACCCAGACTCTTAAGATACATAGTGGTATTACTTTCAATCGTCATTGTCCCTTGATTAGGTTCATAGGCCTTTTTCTCGTCTACAAAATACAAATTCCGAGACAAGTTACGAGCATCTGTATCATCAGCGTTTGCAAGTACAATATCAATTTTGGTGTACATTGAATTTGCAGGCAAAATTCCAAGAGTCAAAATTTGTCCTTTCTCTTTCAGTTCATTATACAAGTTATATACATCTAAGGTAACATCGCCAGTGCCATTGTCCCCATTAATAGATATCCCGGACGGATAATCAACTACGCGCACCTTAAAACTCTTGGTCAAAACTAGCGAGTTTTCGATTTCTGCTATAGTGAAATTGAAATTAATTGTCTTAAAATCGTCCATCGAATCTTGACCTTGCAAAGTAAATAACCCTTTACTAGAATCAAAATCTACACGCACCTCTCCAAACGGATTACCTACCTCTGGGTCCTCGTCAAAAACTATATTGTCCGGACTATTGACGGTATAATTTACTTTTGCTGTTGAACTTAGCTCTAAAACGGCCTTATTTTTAGCGTCAGATTTGGCGTTTTTGATAATCAAAATGTTGCCGGCGTTATCTACCTCGCCACTACTTAGAGTGAGACTAAGGTTATCATCACTGAGTGGTGTATATACTTTTACTAGTATATTTTTTATGGACAACTGCTCAATCCGCTCAGCTGTCATATTGGTGGTATCTTTTGGAGTCGCAGACAAATAGACGGTCGAACCGCTAATCCCTGTTAGAGTAAACTCCTCATCGGAATACACTACCCTATCCGCAATTGTGTATTTGTAGACAGGCACTGTAGGGTTGGTAGGATAGAAATTAAAGAGTTCATCTGGTTGGATAGAAAAAGGCACACCTATAGGAATTCCAAAACTCCCCGATTTATACTTGACGCTCTCAATTTTCAACGCCTTGACTATAGTCGTTATCCTAATTTTTGCCTCTGCTTTACGATTTTCCACACTGTATGCAGTAACAACCGTCGGCGTATAAGTCCTCTCTTTACCCTTGATCACTACGCTCGACCCGTCCGAGTTTGATGTAACACTAACATATCGGCTGTCATCGCCCACGAGCCATTCAATCTTACTCGACATACCCGAGCCGAGATTGAGAACCTCTGCCGAAACGGTAGCCGACCAGCTATCATCATCGTCGCTCTCTTCTCTGGTTAGTGTCATATCATACACCCCAGCAGTCTCGCTCTCGGTTATTTTATCCGAAGTCAGGCGAATCGACAAATTATCAATGGAATTACCACACCCGGCGAACATAAATCCGCACGAACACAATACCATCAAAATACCGCACAATATGTAACGAACTTTACTCATCAAAAAACTCCTATTTTTCCCCTATTATTTTGCGTATGAAAATATATTTTTATGTCAAAATTATTAATTTTTTGTCATAAAAATATACTCGGTAAAACACCTACAAATATTTTAATATATTTTGTCAAATAAAGCAAACAAAATGGCGTGTTTTAGAGTTTTTTTAAAAAAAATCTGGCTCTTCTCGTACATAAATTTGTAAATAGAATAATAATTAAAAAATATAAGAGTATAATCAAGTTTTCTTTAAAATTATACTCTTGTTTTTTGTCCAAATTTGCGTTGTATACCAAAAACGGAAATTTGTCAAACATATTTTACATATCATTACCGATATTGGTAAATATTATGCAAAAAATAATAAGCGCAGGCCCCGGGTTTTAAGGTCTGCATTTCTTATTTTAGTGTTGTTAATATGAATTTTAACATTTGATAATTTGCTAGTTTTATAAGTGCTAACACTTTTGCTACCGATGTATTTGGCGCGTTAAAACTGACATTGTCTCTAATTTTTACATAATTTAGTGTTTTATCTGTGCATTATTATCCAAATTTACACTGTCGCCTTTTTGCGGTCCCCCGATAATCTTGCCTCCCTTGGCATTTGCGAGTTCTGAGTACATTGGATTTACCTCATTTATGCTTTTGATTTGCTCCATATCTAATTTAGGTCGCACAAGTCTTTCCTCTTCTTCCAGCCGTTCTCCATAAGCATTAACCATTTCACTCTTGATTTTGCTGTCAGCAACTTCCTTGCGAACAATTCTCAATTCTTTATCATTAAAAATATGTGTCTTACCAGAACGCGAAATACTACGCACATACACACCATAGTCATCTTGGCCATACTTTTGCACCAAAGGTTCAAATTTTGCGCAGAGTTCTGAGCGCTTTAGGTGGTTCTCAATTTTATTAATCTGTGCTTCACTCTTGGTGTGCAAAATACTAATCAACCTTTTTTCAATAGATGAAACTATGCCATTTGAGTCAACATATTGAGTTTTGATGGAAAAACTCCTACCGCTGGTGGCCTTGAGCCTAGATTCTATCTTGATAGCGACATCAAAAAAGTCGCCAGCATTTTCTTTTGGAGTTGTAAACAAAAGGAAGTTGTCGCCGTCCTGGCCTTTTAGAGAAATAATTTCGCTATTGTTCTCGCCAAACCCTTTGATATCGCTACAAATTCTATGCAAATTTTTATACGATATTAATGGATTTTTGAGGATAGATGCAACCACCCTACCCTCGCCTATCTCGACATCTAAAATCTCGCGCAAATCTTTGTTCAACACCTCGTGCTCTGCTTTCCTGCTCATATTGCCCCCTTGAGGGTCAGCGTCAACACAATCCTGATTTTTTACATTTTCAAAGGCTTTCTTGAATAATTTGTGAGTGTATTTCTTACCGTTGAAACCAGTAAAGTACGCATTTTGAACACCATCACGGTGTTCGTCTAGAATCTTGAGTGCCAAATTCTTGGCATTTTCTGCATAACTTTGAATATCGCACGCGCCGAGTTGGTGCATATATACCGTACAGTTTTTGCCCTTTTGTGCAAAACTTAACTTGTAATCACGCATCCTAACCGCACTGCCACTAAAATCTGCAACCAATTTTTCTACAGCATCAGTACTTGTTTTTGCTCGTAATTCAAAACTCAAAATAGGCACAACCCCAGGTTCTAGCAAATTTTGCTCAATATCAAAAATATTGCACTCAATTTTGTTACCGTTGCAAACCAAATCATCTAGCGCCTTGCCATTGTTGAGCAAGTTTTTTCTAAAACTCTCATCAGAACAACACGCAATAAAATACTCATTACCCTCTATTTGGATACTACCAAAGTCCACTTCGTCCGTCTTAAATGGGTTGGTAAGCATATTGATTTTGGACTCAAAAAGTTCCCTAGACTCTGTATCGTAATTTTTAATTACCGCCATTGGTATCATATCGCCAAAATATAATTTTTTAAAAATTTCTCTGTCAATTTTATCTAACTTGTGATAAGTTCTCATATTTTTCCTCCCAAACATTGCTCTTCTCATCGATTATTGATTCAATTTCATTGTTTTCAGCACAATGAAGATTTTCAAGATATTTTTGTTTACCAAGAGGTGTGAGACGCGCACTAATATTCTTCACGTCTGTGCCACCTCGATCGTCCAATCTCTCAACATCAAACCTGCTCGATAGATACTTGTATATCGAATTGAGCGCTTTTGAGCGAATTATCTCAAGTGGGACACCCCCCGCCAACTCATTGCGCAACTTAAAATATAAATGACTTACATCAGCGTCCTTTTGCTCGCCGCACACACTGCCCACATTGATTTTTGTAAAATGCGAATTCGCATAGTTGATAACAAAATCAAATTCATCATTGCTCACATTTTTTAAATTAAGCATAGGGATATAGTTACTGCTACGAATATCTCCGTGCGCATCAATTCCATAAATTGAGGGCACGACAGAAACGTCCATACAACGCGCCAATTTCCTTTCATATAGCGCCCTTCTGTGGAATGCTTCACAAGCATTCTCCTCGTTTTTTGCAAACAATATGCAGTTCATCAAATTAGCACCATAATATCTAAAACCATCGAATTTTACCAACTCCAGTTCACGCGGTGCCAACACCTTGTAAGTAGAAATCTTCATAAATTTGTTGATCTGCACCTGATTTACCTTATGCAAATAAATTACAGGTATCAACCCCTTGGCTTCATACGGAGCTACAATTTTGTTATATTCTTTATAAATATTACCTACCACAACAAATTACCCCCATTTTCTTTCTTATATATTAATTA
>CAVFEX010000001.1:18207-21474 GCA_963621495.1 bacterium | reverse complement strand
GCCGACTATTGTCCTGTCAAAAACTGAAATGACTTGTTTGCCAATTAATTCTGTAAAATATTCCATAACGCCTCCTAAACTACTCGATATTCTATGTTATAGTTTTGAGTTTTAACATAAAAAATTTTCACAAATTTTGGCGAATAAATAGATTATTTTTTTGCGATGTGCTATAATATAATGTAATGAGGTGGAATTATGGGATTATTTGGTAGAAAAAAACAAGCAGTTGTGAGCGTGCCAGAAAAATCAAGTGGCAATTTTTTGTACTCTGTGTCTAACTGGACTACGGAGGTAAAATTAGATTCTAGGTTTGTTGTACCGCAAGGGTCATGGTGTATCTTTGTTGCCAAGGACAAGCCGTGCGATGTGCTAGAGGCGGGCGAGCATATTATCACGCTCGACAAAATTCCTCTATTAACTCGGACGCTAAAACTACAGAAACCAATTGTGCAATTCAAGCGTGGCAAGCAAGAAAAAATCTACCGCACATCTTTTAAATGCTTTGTATATTTTGTGAATAAAAATGCGCTCGAGAACCTCGCTTGGCAGACGGACAATATAGTGCTAAAGCAGAAAAAAGTTGAAAAAGAAGATAAATCTCGATTTGATGTTATATTGAGCGGAGTTACAGATGTTCGGTGCGTTGACCCAGCAAAAATGATGAAATTTTTCTTGTACGAGTGGGCAAAAGTTGATTCGTTCCGCGCACAAAATCGTATTACGGAGTATTTGGGGGAGATTGTTCAAGAGGTTGTTCACAAGATTCGCTCTGCTACACCGCAAGAGATAGACGATTTGCCTAACTTTACGACGCGAATCGCTCCTGAGATTTTGAAAGAATTTGCAAAATACGGTATGGAATTGAGCAATTTTGAGGTTACCAAGGCGATTTTTGATCGTGATGTTGCTTCAAAGTTGTTGCAAGAGAAAATGCAAAACGACATAACCAGCGACGCGATTAACGAATTAGGGGCGGAAATTAGCGTGCAAGATGATGAGGTTTTGCAAGAGCAAAAACGCAAGACCAAGAAAAATGTCAAGTCTAGTGAGGTTGTAAAAATCCTCGATATGACAGATAGTGCGGTAGGGGGTGAAGAGGTTATAGAAAAAATCAAACTTGACTCCAACTCGGCTAAAAGTGATGAAAATAATGAAAAAAAGGCTGTAAACTCGCGCAAAAATGCAAAAAAATAATTAATTTAATGATATGTAGTAAGAGTGAATATTTTTATACTATCAATAAGTCATAAATGATTGACTTTTTGTTAATATTAAATATAATATAATCATTCCAAGGAGGAATAAAATGAAATTTAATGAAAATATGTCTATGGGCGAAATTTTGTCGCTAAACCCGAACGCTCGTGCGGTGCTCGAGGGATTTGGTATGCATTGCTGTGGTTGCCCTATGAGTCAGGCTGAGGAATTGGGCGAGGCTTGTGAGGTGCACGGAATTGATGTTGCACTCGTTTTGCAAGAATTGGAAAATATGCCAGAAGCGGAAACTAATGGGTGTCGGTGCGGTTGTGTTTGCGTTGACGAGGAATTTGATGGTGGCGGATTTGCGCCAGAAGAATATGATGATGATTACGAGTGTGGTTACGAATGTAATGATGATTGTGATTGCGATGAAGATTGCGACTGCGGTTGTCAAAATTAAGGTTGACCTCTCTAGATACTCTCTATCCTTAAGTTTAGGGGATAGGGAGTTTTTTTGTCCAAACTGCTAAAAAAGTGTAAAAAATCGCTGTTTTTGTGTAAAAATGGCGGTACTATGCAGGTACTATGCATTGCATAGTATCTGCATAGTACTCACAAATTATCGCGCCAAAGCATATAAAAAAATAAAAATTCTGAGAGGTAATACAGTATGGCAAATAATCCACAAAACTATCTAATAGCGGGTAACGATGAACACGGAGTTAACCCAGCAACTGCGGGGAAAAGGACACCTTTGATGCCGTATATTGACCGGCAAATTTATGAAAATGAATTTAACTACAGCGCAAAAAATGCGTTTTTGGCAGATTGTTATCGCATAGGTTTTCGTGTTTTAGATGTCAAACCGAATAGACAGGACTTGAGTGTATCGAGTCGTGTGGCGCTGGTAAATCGCGCGGGCGCAAGCGCGGTTGTAACTTTTGCTTATAACGCCTATAGTCCGGACGGGGATTTGGGTTTTAACTCGGTTAACGGGCTCGAGGGATATTATTCGCCATTAAATCGGCAACCAAATGCCTCGAGAAATTTTGCCGAACTCGTGTATTCAGCGATTATAAATAAAGTTAGCGTCAAAGGTCGGGGAGTCCGAGCTCTTGATGTGGGAATGTTGTCTAGTGTAAATTGTGTCGCGTGTTTGATGGAATGTGGTTATATGACTAATTTCCGTGAGGCAAAATTGATGCTGGACCCTGATTGGTATACCCAAATCGGGCGGGCGAGTTGTCTAGGTGTTTGCGAATATTTTGGGGTTAAATATGTTGCCCCTGAGTCGGACAATTATCCACAACTGCGACTGGGCTCAGAGGGTAAATTTGTGCGATATTTGCAATTTTTGCTCAAAATTGGCGGTTATTCAGTCGGGAGCGTGGACGGAATTTTTGGCAACAATACGGCGCAGGCGGTACGCGCTTTTCAAATGGCCAACCGTATCACTGCTGACGGAATTGTGGGGCCAAAAACTTGGTACAAGCTAAACAATTTTACTCCTGAGGCTACACTAGTTAAGCTCGGTAGCACAGGAGCGGAGGTAAAATATCTCCAACAAAAATTATATAGCAAGCTCTATAACACTGGCGTGATTGACGGGATTTTTGGCAAAAATACCGAGCGTGCAGTTCGTGAATTTCAATCTGAGTTCGCCCTAAATCCGGACGGAATTGTGGGGAAAAATACGTGGAATTACATCAAAAACGTTCAAAATACTCGTCCAAACCCCGCAGAAACCTCGAAAAAAGAGTAAAATTTGTAAAAAAATGAGCATTTTTGCAAATAAATTGGTAATTGGTATTGCAATTTGAATAAATGTATGCTACAATAAATCTATAATTAATTAAAAACGGAGGGAACTGTAATGTATATGGACGAAGAGAAAGAAACTACTCCTAGTAGCACAGAAAAGCACGACTATTACTCTAGTTATTTTGACGATTTGGATAAAGATGAAGATGATGCTGATACTGATACCAAGAAAAAGTCTCAAAAGATGACAATTGAGGACTCAAAAGAGGAAAATGGTGCAGACAAAAAATTTGACTGGACCAA
>CAVFEX010000001.1:0-18153 GCA_963621495.1 bacterium | reverse complement strand
TTATTTCCGCTTTTATGACGATAGCTCTGGTAGTTTTGGGCAAACTTTTTTTCATCGTGGGCGCAGGTGTCGTTCACTCAATTTTCTTCTGGATGGGTGGCTTGTGTTTGCTCGCGTCGCTGGGTTTGTTTGTGGCGCAGATGATAAAAAATCGCACTGTAAAATTTGACCCACAACTGACTATCTTGATACTAGCAATCATATCGCTACTCTTGGGTTAGGAGATAAGGCTCGCTATTTTGCGAGTTTTTCTTTTTGTAAAAAATCGCTCTGCGCTCATTTTAAAATCTGTACACTTATGCACATTGTGGATAAATTTCTTAGAGTAAGAGTATAAAAACTCTACATTTTTTCTACTTGGAACAGCAGTTTAATAAATTGGCACAAAATGTTAAATTCGAATTTTACGCAGTCTTGCGCCCGAATTCCTGCGTATTTATATATACCGTTGTTTATAAATTGTAGCAAAATACAAAAACGGAGTAGAAAAACACCGCAAAAACACCTCCAAAAAATCACTTACCCACATAGCATTGTGGATAAAAAACTATTCGCAGTTAAAAATTTCTTGCAAAAATCACAACTAAGCAGACATTTTGACAGAAAAATAAAAATTTTTAAAAAATTTTGTATTTACCCACTAAGATAATTTGACCTTTTTATTGTATTTTTGTATAATTAATGCTGATAATAAATTTAATTGGTTTATTGTTACTAAAAATAGGTGAGGTTATGCTATGTCTATGAAAAAAGGTATGTCGAGAACAGCAAGGATTTCTATTATTATGGTCATTATTTTGTTGCTAGTTTCGGGCGGAGTGGTCGGCGGAATCCTTATTCTTGGGAGTAAAAACGCGGATTTGCCACACGTTGATGTTATCAAACAGTTGGAAAAACCGCTCCATGTGTCAGTCGATAATGACTGGGTATTGAGATTTGATAAGGTCGAAAAAGCGGAAGGCTATCAAGTTGCGGTCGGCTATAAGACGGGTAATAGTAATTACACTTGGGAAACCGAAACTGATCTTACTCTTATAGACGAGGGTAACTCTTATAAGGTCGATGTATCAGAGTATACACAGAAGTTGGGGGATTATAGTTTCCAAGTCAGGGCGCTACACAAAACTAATGCCTACAACTCTGATTGGAGTGCAGAGGTTGAACAAACGAAAGAAAAAAGGTTGAGCGCTCCAACCAATGTATGGCTGAATTCGACCGAAATGAAATATGGCTGGGACCCTGTCAACGAATCTGAGGTCAAGAGTTATTTGTTGGAATTTGTAGACAATAATAATAAAGAAACAAAATATTATATCGAGGCAAATAGTTCGATAGGAACAGTTTATTCTTTCAAAGAATACCTAGACAAAAATCCTAGCATAACCTCTTTTACGGTGAGTGTATGTGCTTCATCTCAAGACTCTGCGGGTAATTGCATCGCATATGTAAAGGACAGTGATTTTGTTGGGGAAATAACATACACCAAGGCAGAACTACTGCCTACCTTGAGTGATATTACAATAGATTTTGGCGAGATAAAAAATGATAAACTCACAGTTTATTATGATAGTGTAGACTCACTCAATATTTCTTGGTCTCTGTTAGATGCGGACAATTCTATTAGTCAAAATTATGACAACTATATAGATTATTTTATGATATATTTAGACCAGCAAGGATATAAAATTAGCGCTGACAAATTGTCCGTGGACTTGGTAAAAGCCTTTAATAATGAAACCACAGGTGCAAAACTTTTGGGCGAGCATACCGTGCGGGTGGAAGCTGTTTTCAAGGAAAATGTAGGTGCGGAGCCGATTACAAAAAGCTTTAAGTATTCCGTCCGTAAAAAATTCGAAATGAGTAATGTTACATTAGAGAAATATGATTTAACATTAATGGTAAGTTGGGGCTCAATTAATAATGTAAATGCTCAGTATGAGCTACAATTCTGGGGTCGTAATAGCGAAAGTGGAGATTTTGGCAATTTGGGGGAAAACTACTCGGTAAAGCTCGTTGAGACTGTGTATTCCCAAGAATTAGAGGGTAGTCTAGAAGACTATAAGTCAATCAAGGTCAAAGTACGCGCGGTACCGCGGACGGCGAATGGGCTGTATGAAGAGTCTGATTGGGTTGAGAGTAATATTCTGAGTGTTTCCACACAGCTTTTGCCGATAAATAATATTAGGCTAGACAAGTCTGACCAAGGCGTGAACATTTCCTGGTCAAACAATGATAGTAACCCTAGCAATCAGTACACTAGATATAAATTGGAAGTTTATAGTGCAACTACGAGTGGTAGCCAAATTATAGTCAAAAACTTTGCCAAAGATATTTATTCTGATGCAACAAATATCTCAATCACTGAAGAATTGAAAAAGTATTCAAATATAGCTGCAGGCAGTTATGTAGTAAAAGTGAGTGTGGTCCCACGAGATAATTGGATAAATTATTACATAGCGTCTGAAGCTACGCAGTCCGATATATTTGAATATAAAAAACAACTAGCGAGCCCTAGTTTTATAACTTTATCTTGCGAAGAACCAGACTCAATAGATGAATATGGTACTCCTAAGAGGACATTCATTTTTAAGGGTGTCGAGGGTGCCCAAGAGTATCAAATTGTAATAAAAGCTTCTGACGGTAGTTTTGATAAAACACTTGATGTCATAGAGCAACCAGAAGATTTTAGTTATATTGATGTTAGCGATAAACTCGATTATGCGTTAAGAAATATACACGCTCCTAATACTTATTCGGTTACTATACAGGCCATATCAAATTCAGATGGGCTAATAACAAACAGTGGCCAGATAAAAGAAAGTTATACTGATAAGTTTGTGCACAAAGCTGTGGGTGGTATCTCTGTTAACACAGATGCGGTAAATCCTAACAAAATTACAGTTAGCTGGAACAACTCGGACAGTGTGTCTACTATGACTAATCCTTATTATACGCTAGTAGTTATCGATAAGAAAAATAGTGGTGAATTAGGTGAATTATATCGCAAGACATATTCCCCTGTTTATAGTGATGTTTCGGGGACAACAAGTAGAGTGCTAGATGAAGATATGTTCCCTGGGGAATACAAAATTACAGTAGTGTGTCCAGAGATATTCGGGGAATATTATGCTAGAATGGTCAGCACAGAATATACTTTTAATTACACAATATTAGACACCGATGTAGAGGGGCTAGAAATCAAAAATGAATTAATCAACCAGACCGGCAATGACAAGAAGATAAGAGTTAGCTTTGCTTATCCAGAGGCTTGGATCAAGTCTAATCAATACTCTATTCAGTCCTTTGCGATCCAGATAGGTGAGGGCGCGATACATAATATGACGTTGGACACGACTAAAAAGATAGTGTACTATGACGCCGATTTTAATACTGAGTTGCCACTATATGAAAGAAAAAATACCCAAATTCATATTGGTGGCTCGGTGGCTATCGATGGCACGATAACGCGTCAAGATTATATCAAGGCATACCAGACCAAAACAGTCGATTTGGTCAACGCGTATGAGGCGTGTACTCCTACACTACAAAATTCTGACGACGGGGCGACAATTACTATTACTATTCCAGCCGAGGCAGTGGAGTATACAAGCGAAATTTACTATAAGGTATTCTTCAACGGCGGAGATTGCTTAAATGCTGATAACCTACCTGGCGTAATAAAATCTATTGCCAACGAAATGACGCTCGACCTCTCCTCGCTCAAAGATAGTGATGGCTTTATGCCAAAAGGGGACTATGAGATTAAAGTTCAGGCGGTATCTATATATGGTCAAGAGTCTGATTGGGTTGAGCTAAATTATTCTCAAGAGCTCACACTCGCTAATATTACTGGCTTTGTTGAGGGCGGTAACAACGCATATTTGCAGTGGAACCAAGTACCTGGCGGTAGCGGTTACAGTGTGATTTACAGTGTAGAAATATTCAAAGACAATGAATCATTAGGGACGGACGCTAGCCTGGGCCTTAGTCTCAGCTATGGTACAGATAGCGAGGGTAATGACTATGTAAGACTGCCTACGACTCAATTATTTAGCGACAATGGTAAGGGGACGTATACTTTTAAGATTACCGCTTCTGCTAATGTAACTTGGATTAAATCGTCGACAACTGATCATGTGTGGGTGTTTGAAAGTAAGTTGAATGCGCCAAGTTTTGAGGTAAAAAAGGACGGAAAGCAAGTCTATGTTGAAATAATTACTAGTCAATTTGTAAAAGAATATGTGGTAACTGTGCCTGGGTTTGAGGTGGGCGGTGCGGACTATCAAGTGACTCAAACCAACACCAACACCTCGACACAAAAAGTCTATCTAGACAAATTAAATGCCGGTGGCCAATTCGTAATAAGTGTCGTAGCAAACCCGAATAGTACTAAGCTGGCACCGAGCGACGCTAGTACACAAAAATTTGTAAACTCGGTATCTCCTTCAGCACCTGACAATGTATCAGTAGTGCAAGATGGCGATAATGTGAAATTAAGTTGGGACCCTAAAAAGTGGACAATATGGTCCGTTAGTGGCGAGTCCGCTACCGGAATTGAGTATGATCTCGCCCTATGCATACAAGTTTACAAAAATAATACTCTTATAGCGGACAATATAGAAATCGGGAACAGTGGGACATTTACTCTTACTGCGGACAGTGAAGATACAGATATTCAAAATTTGATGGCAACTCTAAAGGAAAACATATCAGAGTGTTATGTGTATTTTTACACCAAACCAGTTGAAATGAGCGTTGTGGATAGCGACGGGGTAAAGAGTACGGTGGTACTAACCAAGGGTGATAATGCTGCTGTAAACTTTACTTATAAGGCAAAATTTGACAAGCCAACATTTGCACTAAGCAGTAGCGATAATCGTCTGACTGTAGTTAATTCGCTCGAGTTTAATGTAACCAAAGATAGTAGGGCATTAACTATCGGTATCCAGATTGCAACCAAGAATTCATCGGACGAGTATGTCAACTTTGCGACTCTCGGAGGTCAGACAGTAAAAGGCAACAAGTATGTTCTCTCGGCTAGCGCGATTAGCGGGATAACTAGCGGGACATATTATGTCCGTGCGAATGCGACCGAAAATGCTGGATTTAATAGTAGCGACTATACAGATTACATAGAATTTACCTATGCCGAGAGTCTGGGCACAATTAGCGGGATACAAGTTTCGCAAGAATACAAGAGTAGCACTGTTTCGGGGACGGGTAGCGCTACATACAAATTGTTTGTAACCTTTAACAAGGTAACGAATGCGGATAGCTATATTGTTAGTATGTGGTATAATAGTGCTAAGTACACAGACTTTGTGGTTGACGATACCTATAGTGATAACGACAAAGTGAGGTATGTGCTAGATTACTCGAATAGTCAATATAGAGCGCTACAGGATGTCTGGGGCGAGAAACCAGACGACGGCTTGAACCTAAAATTTAGTATCACAGCGAACCCAATTGAAGATAATCGAGCATTTTGGGACTCCGCTGAAACTCAATACATTTACTCAGTGGGCGGTGTTGCGGTACCTACTGGGTTTGGATTCTCGCTAAGCGAGGATAACAAACTGACAGTTAGCTGGCAACACGGCACCAATGGTACGGCTTATACTACTGGCGAGTATGAACTCACATATAATTTCACTCTTTACTATCAATCTAATGATATGACATCGGCTAACTCTATCACTAGGGACACTACTTTATTAGGCAATGCGACTCAGTCGGTAACTATTGACTTGAGCGACAAAAACTTAGATTTGAGCACTACTGCATATCTATTCACATTTAAAATTAACGATATTCAAGTTAAAAATGCCAACGATTCTAGTTCAGCAGAGCTAGTAGCACAAAAGAGTAGTGAGGACACTATCGAGGCACAGTGGGTAAACACAATTACTAACACAATTGCTAGTGCTAGTATTGCTATAACTTATACTTATAATGAATCAGACGGCGGTACATACACGATCGGGATTAGACATAAATCAGGCAATAATAACGTGTTCGGTGGACAGACATATTCTCTACAAATTAACGGCGAGAATATATTTAGTAATATTACTGCGGGAACATACACTGAGACAACTAGCGTAAAATTCAGAGAAAATATTACTGCCAATAATGAGTCTATGATATTTTGGCAACTAGCTAAGTTGTCTAATGCTCAAGAGAGCTATGATATGGGGTTAAATTATAGCCTCACGATTAGTAACGCTAGCGTAAGTGGTAATTCAGCGTTGATAGGTTACAAGGGGGGTACTGTTACTAGAACTGCGAGTTTACCTATCCTAATAAGTATGGCACCTAATGTAACTATCGACCTAGGTAACACGACTGCTACGTGGGGAGCGGTAACGCACGCGACAGAATATGGATTTGATATAAAGGACACGAGTGGCAACAGTGTGATTGGTGGCGAAAAGACTATCCGGTCGCAGCAAACATATAATTTCTCTACACTATGGGCTGACCTAGATGGTGGCGATTATAAAATTGTAGTTAGAGTAATTGCGGACACTAGTTACATCTATGTGTCTACTGGCGCTGTATCTAGTACCGATGTTACAAAGTATGTTTACATGCAAGATGTTGAATCGTTTAAGATAGATACTGCAAGCAACGGACATGGCGACTTTAAGACGGATATTACTTGGTATTACAATGATCAAGAGGGCAAATCGGTTGATACGAGCCTATTTGAACTCACGGTAACAGACGCTAAAGGAGAGGTTGTTGACTTGGGCGATGATTATAAAAGTATGATTCATATAAATTTCCGCGATACTCCTGCAAGTCGTACGCAATTCGTACTCACATTTGTAGGTAGAGATTTGACGCAAGGTGGTTACCCACTAGTAAGTAATGTGGTAGACGGTGTAAACTACACCTATGACCCTACTAGAAATTGGCTACCAGGCGATTATAATATTAGTATTACAGTCTTGAGTAATGATAACAGTAATATCTATTTGAAACCGACTACCTCAGAGCTAAAACAATATCAAAATAAATTCGGTGTGGCAAAAGTCAGCGGTACCGCAGAATCATTATTCACTATCGCTCCTGACTGCTATCTAAATGCGGACGGCACCGTAAAAGCAGAATGCAAAGAAGCTCTAGCGGAATATGAGAAAAAATATGGCTTTAACAAAAAATTTCTGATTCTTACCGCAACAGGACAATTATATAACCTCGGCACGCATTATAAAATTACGGTAAATGAGGGAAACCAAACAGGTTATATTATCAACTCTTCGAGCGATCTTTCGGATATTTTGAGTACTGAAAACAGCGACATCGATAAGAGATTGGATATATCTGCTGGGCTAAATGCGGGGATAAACACTATCTCTATTATGCCGAGCGTGCAGGATCCGACAAACACAATCCCGTCATACTACGCGTACATTGATGAAAATATGCCTTATTATTTCAGTAGCACTAAGGCGAGTGATATAGCTAAAATTCAGTCTGCGCTGACTACGACATTTGAGGAAATTGTGTGCTACAAGAGGTATGAGACACCTAGTAGCGACTATAGTCTAAATCTGGGGTACAATGATACCATTAGTGGCACCAATCACAACCTCAGCAAAGTCAACGTGGTATTTGACAGCGCCAAAGCGCATAAAAACTACCTCTATTCGGTAAAATTATATTACGCTGACAACTACTATAATAATGGCACAGAGATATCTGAACCTATACTCCTAGGTAATGACTTTACCTCTCTCATTACTGATAATATAAATTACGGCATTCAGCTGTATGACAGTATCAAAGGTTACGGTCCGCACAAAATGTGGTTTGAGATTAGTGTTGTCGGGAACAAAGATTTGACTGATGAGCAATCACAGTACTATCTAGAGAGTGTGGTAATTTCGACAAAAAATAATGCATTTATCAACAAGACAGCTGTGCAAGAATTCTCGGAAAACGAGGCATCGCAAAATTCTAGGACCGTAAGTCGAGTACTCGAGTACACCTCGGAAAACTGCGAAGAGGATAACGACCACAAAAAGAACGGTTGCTTGAGGTGGAACATCACTGAGAACCCTTATGATATGGTTATTGAATACGCAGTTACACTCAAAGATGTAGACAAGAAATATGCAAAAACTTACAAAGCTAGAATAACCTTGACGGTAAATAACGGCGTAAGGGAATATGCGTTGCAGCAATATAAAGGCGATAACATTAGCGACACAGGGCCATTCTTCCTGGAAAACGCTAGCGATGACGGAAAAAGCTATCTCTACTTTGATATGACCGAGTATTTTCTGAATAAAGATGATATTCGCGCTGGCGTAGATGACTATCTCGCTGGTACATATTATTACACTATTAGTGCGACTGCATTGGATAAGGAAGGGAAAGAATTCGAGGGTACAGACGTCGCAATTTTCAGCCCTGTGAATACGTATCCAATAGATTCAGACAAGAAATTTGAGTACAAAAATGTGGTATATCCTTTTGCACCATATGATGCAGTGCTAAAAGCGGATGGTAAGTTGACGTGGAATTACCCTGAAGACGGCAACAAATACTCGACAGGCGATATAACGTACAAAATCAGGATAGATCATCTAGTTACCGAAAATGGCGTATCACATTGGGAAGAAGATGTTTATAAAAATCTAAATACTAAAGAAATGAGCTATGAGATTGCGGATTACTTGATCGCTGGTGGTGCTGAAACAAACAGGGTTTATGTATGTCGCGTGAGCCCTGACACTAGTCTCTATTTAAACAGTAAGTACGAACAGGCAGAGTACAACTTCCCTACCAACTTTACAATGCCAAAACTAAATCTGGAGTGGGTAAATTCAAGTATAAAATACAGCATTGTTGGGCTAGGTGGAGACGCTTATCAAAAAATGAAAACTGCGGTTGAGAGCAGTAGTGAATATAAAACTTGGTACGAACTCAATGTGATTCGTGTAGATTCTAGCGAATTAGAAAATATTGCCAAAGAAAATCAAAATTATGACTATATTATCAACAATACTGAGATTACAACAAAAGCTGTGATCAAGTTTAATGGCGATCCGACAAAAACAGACGCTACCGAATATCTTGAGTCTCTATATTACAATATCGGGGATGCAAACGACGAATACAAATTCTTTAACCTGTATGAGGAAATTGATACTAGAATGAAAAAAGACTCCAGTGTCAAATCTGAAGACTGGATATCGAACGACAAACTGCTACCTGGTACGTACTTTGTGAATATGCGTTTCTGCACAAATATGCAATACTACGACGATAGCGATAACCCACTCACGCACAGCATAAAGCAATCTTGGAGTGTGCGCAGTCTGGACGATGTAGAATTGGATGGCGAGGACTTGATTACCAAGACCGCGGAAGAAGAGGTACCGACTGGCGAAAAGACTAGAAATTGGGCAAACGCAGACAAGAAATCTGCAGTGCTCAAGTTCCAGGTTAAAACGATACGGGTTAATGGTGTTAGTTACTTGCCTGAGAAGATTACAGTAATTGCTAAACGAGTGAGTCAAGATGAAGATTCGACGACAGAAGAAGAAAGTTCTACTGACTACAGGACTGAAACTTATTGTTTGCCAGAATTAGCTAAGTTAGGTAGCAATGACGATTATTATACATCAGGCGATATAACTATATCGCGCGTCAATGGAATTGGAAATGAAAATTACATTGAGGTAAAAATTGACATTCACGCATTATTCGATACTCAAGATAATGCTGGGCCATACGAATTGTTATGGCGCATAGAGGAGGACGAAAACGGCGCTGAAAGTTATGACTACAATAATGACAGCAAGGGTGGCTACTACGTTTATAATAAATATATCTGCCACTACATCGTGTTCCAGACTCCAATACTAGATTATAGAATGGATATCGACATTGACGATACAGATGGGAGCGCCAATTACAAATTGAATTGGGCGCTCACACCTAATCCAAATAATTATGCTGTAAATGTAGTGGATTGTAATGTAAATATATTTGCATTCCCAGAGAAAGACGGCACTTTTGTGTATGACGAGCTTTATCAAGCTACTGAAAACAAGAATTTCTATTTGCAAGACAAATTTGATAACGCAGATTTCAAAGAAAAACTTAAAACAGCTGGCGTAAATTTTGTTACCAATCGTTCAGTAAAAGGCTGTAGTTATGTATATAGCGTGAGCGACTCCAATATGGCGCTCGTGCCAAACACGACTTACAAGTTCTTTATCTTCCTTCGTACTAGTAAAGTGAGTAGCGGAGAATTCCTCAAGTATTACTTGAATTCGGAAACCTCTGCGCCTGTCGTGTACACATACAAAAAAGTTTCGCCAAGCTTTGCGGGTGTGGCAGTAGGTGCCGAGGAAGATAAGGATGGAAATCCAGTCTACTATGTAGAGGGTTCTGATAATAAGAATGAAATTTTCTATACAATCAGCGCTGTACAACACAACAATGATTACAACAATGCGATTGAATTGTACGTTTATGATACTCAAGACGAAGCGGCTGGCACTAACGCTAATTGGACAGAAAATCAAGAGATAAATGGCAATTATCTTGCGCACTACATTATCTCGACTGAGGATAATGCCAAAACTGGCAACCTACGCATTGTAACAGTCAATACTAACGGGACTCTCAATTACGGGAAACAAGTTGGGAGTTTGGAGTACAAGAACTCACAATCTATATTCACACTAGACGGGCTGACTCTAGCCGATATGCTCTATAACGAGAACCAGGGTATCGACAGGACTACTACAGCGATCACATATTACTGCAAGATCAAGTCTTGGATCAATAACTACGAGGTAAACAAAAATGTCTACGAATCTGACGGCGAAACCTTAACCGTGCAGACTAGCAAGACTCAGATTTATAGCGCGGACTGGATTAGAGAAACTCTGGGTATTACGGACGAGGAAACTGTTAATGCTTATCTTGCGGCATTCGATAAGAAAGGAATTAGCACTATTAATAGGGATATTCTGGATATCAATGCCCTGAACCCTAGTATATACTTTAGGTTACAGCACAGAGTCGAGTTCCAAAAGCCTATGATTAGCAAAATCGAGATATTCGACGGCGAAAATAGTGGCGACGTCTCAGGCTCTTGCGTGGGCGTATACGATAGCAATGATGACGGGACCGTGGTAGTAACAGACGGATATATTACTGCAAATAATCAAGGAGAGTACATTTATCGAATTTGGCTCAACAATGTATATAATACTGACCCAGCATATCGCGCCGACAAAAATATTGTAATTGCTGTCCAGGCGCTAAAATATGATGGATTTGGTAAGTTGAGCGACAGTACTGACAGTACATCTAGCACATATCGTGTAACTTACGTGCAAGATTCGGAGACATCGACATGGCTAGCGTATGTGGATATTTCTGCTAAGATAGACGAAAATGTAACGGGTGAGGGCATCTTTAGTTGGATAAATAGACAATTACCTAACACACTAGTGTTTAGTGCTCTGGCAGTACAGAAAACTGAAACTAACAACACTCAAAATGCGGACGATTCTGCTACCCAAACTATAGAGGGCTCTAATGTCGGCGGAGCAAATTCAGAAAATGAGTTTTATTTGACAGGGACAACGGTCATTAATCTGCAAGGCGACAGATTATCAGCAACAGACAATCCTTATACGATAGCAAGAATCTTTGAGAAAAGTGAAGTTAGTGCGGGTGCCACAATCACAGTCAAAAAGCAGTACGCTACACCAGTACTACATTTATTGTATGGTAATCAGAAATCTGGTATCAACTTACTCGATGAATATAATGTATGGAAAAAGAGCATTGACGGTACAGAAATAGTAACCAACGTGCTAAATGAAGATGGCAACAGCTATGACGGTATGGCACTGGACCCTTATTTGAATATGGATGTTAGCGGGTATGATGCTGAATATGAATTGCTAAATCTCAAGAACAATACAACTACTCAATACAAGGTAACGCTAACTTATATCACCAACCCTGAGATTCAGGCAACAAAAACTAAAGATTATTGGTTCAACACCACCGATATTTTGGGTGCGCTAAGTAACGCGAGTTCAGTAGCCAACTTGTATGATAAAATTTACAACCTTATCAACGAAGACCTACCAGCTGACAAATATCACGGCGGTAAAGTGCAAATCACTGTCTCAATCGTAACCGCGTCAGAGCCTGCCGAGGCTGGTTACTGGGTAGGTAGCGATGCGAGCGATTCTGAATTAATGTTCTACGCGCGTATGGAGCAAGTCAGTGTCAAAGAACTTGACCCTGAGGATGCTCAATACACTATGCCAGATGGAAATGATACAGAGTATCACATCGCAACATACTATGCTAAGAAAGAGCTCACATATTTATACTATCAGAGCTATATCCCAGTTGTTTATAATTCTATCAACAAATCGGGCGTAACATATAGAGTTATTCTGACCAACATAGACAATGATGGTGAGAATGATGGTTTGGTATATAATTTCGACACACTTGGGGCAAGATTAGGTGAACAAATTAACCCAGCGGAGTGGATAGGTAGCGCTACTGCGGGTGAAGAAAATATCGGCAATTTGGCTAACTTGCTCGGAGTAGACCTTAATGATTTAGAAAGTGGCGATGCTCGAAACCAGTGGGCTAGAGAGAAGGTTTGGACCATAAACATTTTGGCTTATAGCGATGTGGTCGCTCCTAAAACTGTTGTTACCAACGGCGAAAACACTGAATTCATCACTCGCGGACTGGATAGTGAGGTTAGGACTTATCAGCCACAGCTCAAGATTGTCAACGATATCGACGGCATAAATACTAAGATTACGACCATAGATAATGAAGAGGTAATTGATATCACTGATGATAATCTATCAACCGATGATCTCAAAAAATATATTGCATACACTCCGACCGATGAAATTACGAACTTGTTAGGTGTTAATTTTGACGAAAAAGATGAGATTGAGGATCAATATCCAAACGCAACAGACGGCGATATAGGTAACCGCAAGGTAATCAATCCTAAGTTCAAATTGTATTACCAGACCTTAGATGCAGACGGCAACGTAATAAGTGAACAGGTCAAGAATGGCAAAGAGAAAGAGGATTGGGCAAGTTTTACGATTGAAGAGAAAAACATAAAAGAAGGAGTCCATCATCCTTATATACTCAAATTAATTTTTGATTACTACTTTAAAGATTGTTTGAGACCGGGCGGTTTATATGTGATCAAGGATTTGTCTTTCTTTGAATTTAATGTTCCTCAAAACGTACTGCCTCTGGCAGAATCAAAAACTACGGACATCACGTTTGAATATTACACCCAAATTAACCCTGATGACATCTTGATCAAAGCAGTGCAAGATGGCACGTCGATCAAGTTTACAGGTACCGTCAAAAACGAGCTAATTACCAGTGTGGCAGTAAGATTAAAGCAGACAACTATAGAAAACAGCACTGATACAGAATCTCTAATCAAGATTTATGATAATAGCGAGTGCGAAGTTCTTGATGACGGGAGCTGGACATTTACTGATTCGGTTGAGTTCAACGTCAATAAGGCGGACTGCTTTAGCGACACCAGTTTTGATGAGTATCAAGCCGACCTACTCACGACAAGAGGTTATGTTTCTAGAGAGTTTGCTGGCTATATCCAGGCAGGAATTAATAAATTTAGATTCTACCCAATACTATTAGAACCTGATTATTATCGACCTACTGGATACTACAAAGAGGCGAACGATGTCAACTTTATCGTACCAGAATCTCTGTGCCCAAGCGTTTCGCTGAGTGGCGACACTAGCGAGGTTGGTGGCGGTAGGGTAAGGCGATCGTATAATCAGCAAGTTACTTGTCCTACAACAGTAACTACTGGACGTGTAACAATTTCAGATTGTGGAACATGTCGGGGCAGTGGTACCGTAACGAAAAAAATAACTTGTACAAGTTGTGGTGGTAGCGGGAAAATTTTTACTGGATTTGGTCCTCATAGTTATGCGGGTACTATTTTTACTTGCAGGTTGTGTAAAAGAGATCTTACTCATCTTTTGGAGACAGCGTGTCCTGGAAATCCGCAATATGAAACATGTAGTGCTTGTTCCGGCAATGGGTATAAATATAAATCAGTAGCTTGTAGCGCTTGTTCTGGCAAAGGCACAATTACGACAAGTACAACAATAACTGAAACCTGCCCTACCTGCGAGGGTAAAGGCTACTATTATAAGAAAGCTTACTATTACTACTACTACGCATACTATCAATACATCACAAAAGTAACACCTACATTCAAAAACTATGGT
Source organism: bacterium (assembly GCA_963621495.1). Taxonomy (GTDB): domain Bacteria; phylum Bacillota; class Clostridia; order Christensenellales; family UBA1242; genus UBA7867. Next base: position 3,847 of record CAVFEX010000001.1, on the reverse strand, counting down.
GGAGCTACAGCGATCGGAGAGGTGGAATACGGCTGGAAGAGTAACCACTCTGGTAGTTGTACCAATACAATATTTACTAAAACGGCAAATTCTACCGATATCGATGAGTTGATTAAAGGCATTAGCACCACAGGTGCAAACTACGCGAAATTTACTGTAATGATCAACTGCAAAGAGTACTTTGAAGATGTATTCGAAAACCCAACATATACCGCAACCAGGACGTTCGATGTTTCGAGTGCTCACTATGAGGCACACTAATGTTAGACCAATAACATCAGGCAATAAAAAGAACATTGGCAATAATGCTTGTTACAAAAAAGTATTAAATAGTTTAACTAAAAAATAGTGAAACTAGAAAATAGTATAAAGTTACAGCCCCAACCCAGAGCCCGCCTAAAAGCTAAATATAGGTCAACTAAAAAATAAGTTAACTTAAAATAGTGAAACTAGAAAATAGTATAAAGTTACAGCCCCAACCTAGAGCCCGCCTAAAAGCTAAATTTAGGTCAACTAAAAAATAAGTTAACTTAAAATAGTGAAACTAGAAAATAGGTTAAACTAACAAAAAATAGGTCAATACTGACCTATTTTTTGTTTCGCCCGAGCGGTCCCGCATTAGTTCCCATAGAGCCTATGCCAAAGAGCCGTCGCAAGCCTTGCCAGTTAATACGAGTATTCCAGGCAATCTCCTTGACTCGGCTTACCCCAACGCATAGTCTACGCACGCCCCGACAGGTAGTTATGCAATTTCTGTGGTGGTCCACGAAACCAAAGGTGGAGAGTAAAATAAAAACATTGCAAAACTGCAATGTCTCGTGGTGCGCCATAAGAGGCTCGAACTCCTAACCTTTGGTTCCGTAGACCAACGCTCTATCCAATTGAGCTAATGGCGCATAAAATTAGCAAATTGTATTCACGAGCGCGCGAACATACTCGGGCAAATTGCCACGGGCCACCCAGCACACGCACGCCTGGACGAGGGCTCCTTTATGAATACCTATATAGTATACTACTTTTTGCCGTATAAGTCAATAATTTTTTGTAAAAATTTTATAAATGATGAAGATTATGGGTGGGGGAGCTGATTTTTTAGTCGTTATATCGCTTCGCAAATTTTTAAATTTAGGATACTTTAATCAAAAGTTTGATATCCAAAAAGTTGAAAAAATGTGAGATTTGTAGTATAATTAGCTTAATAAGGTCGAGCGGGGAGAGAAATTTGGAAAGTTTGGGACAAGAATATTCCGGTGCCACTGGGCACAAAAGCAAAAAACAGGGCAAAAAGGGGTGCTGGTTGCGGTTGCTGACCGGGGTGGCGCTTTTTGTGCTGGTGGCTGTGGTGGCGCTGTTGGTAAATCATCTCTACAGTAACAGGAATCTGGATACGAAATTAGAGAGTTTGGTAAATGCGGAGTTTGACCGTAGCGCAATGGCGGACAATGTGAGTGAGCACGCTGGCGAATTCGCGACAAAATTGCGTACCGCTTTTGGTAATGCCAATGTCTGCGACGACAGCGGGAAGATTGATTTTGATGTTTTAATGGCAGAGGGGAGCACTCTCAGTGCTGAATGGACGCTCAATCGATATGATTTTGCGATTTTTTGCTCAGAGAGAAACGGGCTGTGGCTACAGTCGGGCGAAAATGTTCCTGCAATCGTCTATTGGCTCAAAATTGTGCAAATTGACTGGGAAATTTCCAACAATGTCATAACATATAAAATTGTGTACTCAGTCAGTGGGAAAAATCTCGCCAAAATCGTCAATATCAAATCTCAGCCCGAGGTGGTCTACATCACTGCCACCGCGACCATTGATTTTCGCTCCAGCACGCCTGTCAAGAGCGTTGGCTTCGTCGTAAATCAGCTCAGAGGGGAGGATAACGAGTATTGTCTTAAAAAAATTCTCGGCGGTGGAGATTTTACCAGCACAAAACAGACTGCGTTTGCTTATTTGCCGTTTGACTATATCCGAGAACTCAATTCTCTGTGGAAGACCAAAATGCAAATTTTGACCGACGCCATTGCTTTGTATAAATAGGGAGTTTTATTTTCAAGGCGGAATTCGGCGCGATTTCTGCGTAAAATTTGAGTTTTTGCAACATATTTAAGGTATTTAGAGTAAAAAATTTTAAAAAGCATAAAAAACTTCGACTGGATTTAGTCGAAGTTTTTTTATGTTTTTGACAATCGTTTTTGGCAATCGTTGTTGATATATTAGTCGTTATTTCGCATAATTAAAATGGTTACCAAAAAGCGCACAAAGTTGAGAATAGACATCACTAACGAAGCGACATAGGTCATAGCAGCGGCCTTGAGGACCGATTTTGTCTGGTCGATTTCCTCTTCGCTGGTCAGATATCCGCCCTCAGTGAGTTGTTCGATGGCGCGTCTAGATGCGTCTAGTTCGGTTGGCAAAGTAATCAAGCTAAACAACATTGACAGTCCGAAAAACGCAATACCGCACCAGATGAAAATTGGGCCGATAATGGAGTCGACACTACCAAAGATATTAAACAATAGCCCAATAATGACCAAGGGCCACAGAATTGCCGAAGAGAAATTGACAAATGGCACCATAAATGTGCGAATTTTTGAGGCATAGTAGCCTTCCTTTGTCTGAATTGCGTGTCCAACCTCGTGGCACGCCACCCCGATAGCGGCGATGGAATTGTTGCCATACACACCCTGACTGAGCGCAATTTTCTGCTTTTTAGGGTGGTAATAATCCGTCAATTCGCCCTCAGTACGCTCAATTGTGATGTTTTGTAGACCGTTTTTGTCTAAAATTTCGCGGGCAATTTGGTCTGCCGTCTTGTCCGTGCTGGCGGGTTGATGCTTGAGCTCGCGATACACTGAGCTAATTTTTGCCTGTGCGTAAGTTGCGAAAATAATTCCCGGTATGAGAATGATTCCCAAAATCCAATAAAGTATATAACCGTCCAAAGTATTCTCCTTTAAATTTATAATGACTAATTATACTACAAATTTTGCTAAATTGCAACAATTTTGTCATTCAATGGAGTCAATATTTTTTATTAAATTATTCGTAACTAAAAAGCGGTAATTTTTGACAAAACGCGGGTTGCCCTTGTACACGAGGGAAACGCAATCGAGTTTTTTGTCAATCGGTGGTGTAATTTCCAAAAAATCTCCAAAAAAATCGCGGATATTTTCGTTTTTGAGCGATTGGGATAGAATTGGGTGCAAATAACTGCGAGCGAGGCTGTAATCTTGTAGCAAAACAGCCTCGAGAAAAGCGTACGGGATAGCGTGCGGTGTGGCGGGGACTCTAGGCGTGTTTTCTGTGTACACGAGGTATGACTTGCCAGGTAGAATTCGGCTGTCGTCTAGATTATATTCGACGACTTTGCCGTGCTCCGCTATGTCGTGCGCGTAATTTAGGGTTACAATTTTATCCTTTGTTAACTCTATTTTGTCCGCAATGCAATCAAATAACATTTGTAATTTGTTATTAAAAAGCAAGATAAAATCGCTTTTTTGCTCATTTTTCCCGCAAATTGCACAAAAATCGTTGATTTTTTGTATTTTTGCGGAAATTAATGGCGACTTTGTTGTGTAATTAAAATTGCGGTCGCAGTTGCTAATGCTGAGGTTGTTGTTTATAGCGATTAGACTGTATTCTTCGCAAGTGTCGCAAATCATATCTGCGTCGTGAATTCTGGGGACTAGTAGCGCTTTTGCGCAAATTACATAGTGATTTTGGCCATAATCTGTGATAGTTATTAGGTCGTTATTCGCTACCGGCTTTGTTGTGGTCGCGTTGATGAGAGTGGTGTATGGCAGAGAGCAAGTGCTGTGCGTGATTTGGTCGATGGGGTATATG